>NZ_DEXB01000039.1:0-4988 GCF_002366485.1 Hyphomonas sp. UBA3195 | reverse complement strand
ATGCGCTGGATCCAGAGCGAGCGGAACTTCCGCTTTTTGACCTTACGACCGACATAAGCGTACTGACCGGCTTCCCAGACGGACTGGTGCGCGATGCGGAACGTATTCTTGCGGCGGTTACGGAAACCCTTTGCCTGCTTCAGAATCTTCTTGTGGCGGGCGTGGGCGGGAACTTTGTTACGTGAACGGGGCATCTTAGGCCTCCTAAATCAAGATCTTGAAGGATACGGGCCTAAAGGCCGTAAGGCAGGAATTTCTTCACAACGCGTGCGACATCAGCGTGAGAGGCGACTTTCGTGCCGCGGTTCTGACGAATGTACTTCGAATTGTGGCTCATCAGGCGGTGACGCTTACCCGCGACGCCGTGCTTGAGCTTTCCGGTTGCCGTGATCTTGAACCGCTTTGCAGCGGCCTTTTTGGTCTTCATCTTCGGCATTTCATCTCTCCTGTAGTCGAGCTCACACCATATAGGCGGCCCAGGGTTCATGAGCTGGAGGGCATGCCGTTCGCCCAAACCGCTCGGAAGTGGCGGCTTATGACGGATCAGAGGCGGAGAATCAAGAGGCGGATATGCTGATACTGCAGGCGATTTCGACGATGGCTTGCCCTCGCCTCTTCCCCTGATAAAGTCGCGAAGTGTTATAAAGTTTCAGGGGCTGTTTTCATGCGCACACTTATCCTCGCCGCCTGCATGGCGATTCTCGTCTTGCCCGGTCTTGCCGAAGACAATGGAAATGGCGCGAAAGAGACGCCCGACATTCCGGAAGCGCAAAGCTTCACCTCCGATCATACGCTGCGCCTCGGCAGCAAGACGGTGAAGTACAAGACCGTCGCGGGTGAGACCTATCTGCGTGACAACAAGGACGAGCCGACCGCCTCGGTCTTCTCGGTCTCCTATGTCGATACCAGCACGAGCAGCGCCGCCCAGCGCCCGGTGACCTTCGTCTTTAATGGCGGACCGGGCTCCGCTTCGCTCTGGCTGCATATGGGCGCGTTTGGTCCGAAACAGGTCATCACCCCGTCAGACGCCTCCGACGTTGGCGCGCCGCCCTACACGATGCGGGACAATCCAAACTCGCTGCTGGATGTCACCGATCTCGTCTTCATTGATCCGGTTGGCACAGGCTATTCCCGCCCGCTGGGCGAGACGGAGGGCAAGGAGTTCTACGGCGTGAATGAGGATGCCGAAAGCATCGCCGAGTTCATCCGCATCTGGCTGACCGAGAATGGCCGCTGGAACAGCCCGAAATACCTTGCCGGCGAAAGCTATGGCACCACGCGCGCCGCCGCACTGACCGAAAAGCTGCAAGGCGGCTGGAACGGCATCGGCCTGAACGGCGTGATCCTGATTTCCGCAATCCTGGATTTCCAGACCGCCCGTTTCGCGCCGGGCAATGACACCGCCCACCTAGCCTTCTTCCCCACCGAAGCGGCCACTGCCTGGCATCATGGCAAGGCCAACAAGGCGAAGTGGAACAATGATTTCGACACCTTCATCGAAGACGCGCGCAACTATGCCACCGACACGCTGGCTCCTGCCCTGATCCGTGGCTCAACCCTGAGCGAAGCCGACGATATCCGTATCGCGCAGGACATGAGTGATTTCATCGGCCTGTCGCCGGAATGGATTCGCCTCGCCAATCTGCGCGTTGATCCGCACCGCTTCCGCAAGGAACTCCTGCGCCGCGAAGGCTATACGGTTGGCCGGTTCGACAGCCGCTATAAAGGCGTCGACAGCGAAGGCACGGGCGAGACGCCAGAGAATGATCCGTCCGGTTACGGCATGGACGTCGCCTATGTCGCCGCCATCAATGACTATCTCACCCGCGAACTCGAAGTGGACTTCACCCGCCCCTACAAGGTTCTGACTGGCGAACCGGGATCACAATGGAACTGGAGCACGAGCCAGCAGGGCTGGCCGGCCTATGTCAATGTCACGCCCTGGCTCGGCAAGGGCATGCGCGAGAATACCGAGTTGCGTGTGTTGCTGGCGTCCGGCTGGTATGACCTCGCCACGCCCTTCTTTGGGGCCGAGATGGCACTCCGCAAGAATGGCGTCGTGCTCGACCGTGTCCAGTTCGACTATTACGATGCGGGCCACATGATGTACCTCGCCGAAAGCGACGGGAAGAAACTGTCCGACGACGTGCGAGACTTCATCAAGGCGGGTCAATAGGGCCTGAATGGCCGGGGGAGCCGACACGGCTCTCCCCGGCCAGTTTCATCTTCCTGTTACAGATATGACGGCCTGAATCCGACAGAGCCACGCAGGGGCCATTCTGTTCAGGTCATCCCGGTGAGCAACCTTGCCGGGATGGGGACCTGACACGTCCCGGCAGGCGGTAGAGGCAGGGTCGCAACCTCCTCTCCTCCTCGATGAGCTTTACCTGCGGCCTTGTCTCTCCGCATGCCACATACGAAAAAACCGGAGGGCTTGTGGCCCGTCCGGCTTATCGTGCTGGATCAGCTGGCGTCGAAATCAGCGCGGTGCGAGCACCATCGTCATCTGGCGGCCTTCGAGTTTCGGCTCGAGTTCGACCTTGGCCGTCTCATCGAAATCATCGCGTACCCGCTTCAGCAATTCCATGCCGAGATGCTGGTGCGCCATTTCGCGGCCCCGGAAGCGCAGGGTGACCTTCACCTTGTCGCCGGCCTCGAAGAAGCGCGCCATCGCCTTTGCCTTCACGCCATAATCATGCGTGTCGATGTTCGGGCGCATCTTGATTTCTTTGAGTTCGGAAGACTTCTGCTTCTTCTTCGCAGCCGCCTTCTTCTTGCGTTCTTCGAACCGGAGCTTGCCATAGTCGAGAATCTTGACGACCGGCACTTCCTGGTTCGGTGAAACTTCAACCAGGTCCATGCCCGCTTCACGGGCTGCATCCATTGCGGCCATCAGGGGCATAATGCCCTGCTTTTCGCCGTTCTCATCAATCAAGAGAACCTTGGCGGCGCGGATGTCATCATTGATACGTGGGCCAGTGGATTTCTGTGGTCCACCGGTGTCTGGTCTGCGAGCTATGGCGAATCTCCTTTTTCGCTATTTCAAGAATGCCTGAATATGCCCGTTAATGCAGGCATCTTCAAGGCGGACGGGCATTCTATACTTCCGGCGGCCCGTCAAGATGGCAGCACACCCAGCGCTCTGACCGATTGCCAGACATCATCGACGCTGAGTTCGGCGAGCGTGGGCGCGGAATTGATGATGATGGTCTTGTCGCCGCGCGGGGCGGCATGGTCCGGATTGCTCTCTGTCAGGGCAAACAGAGCCACCCCCGGCGCGCCGGCAATCGCCGCCATATGCATCGGGCCGGTATCGTTTCCGACCACGAACAGGGCTTTCTCGGCCAGGCCCACGATCTGGAACAGGTCCGTGCGGGTGGTCAGGCTTTTGGTGCGCGGCTCCTTGCGCACGATCTCGTGCGCAAGCGGGCCTTCCGCCTTTCCGCCAATGATGACGGGCGTCACGCCCGCATCGGCCACGCGCTTTGCGAGTTCGGCATAATTCTCAACTGGCCAGCGCTTGGCTTCGCGGTGAGCCGAGGCCCCCGGAATCAGCAGCATGTAAGGCTCTTCAATGCTGAAATAGGCCGGCTGCAGGCGCGGGGCATCGCGTAATTTCGGCCGCACCCATGACAGGTCCGGCTTCGGCGCCGTATTGCCGAGCCACCGCCCGCCCGGTGCCACGCCTGCTACTTCCAGCTGCTCGGCCAGACGGTCGATGGAATGCATCGTCCCCCGCTCGCCATTGTCATGGAAGAAAGCCGCCTTCTCATGATGGCCTGACCAGAGCGGTGCCTTGCCGGTCTTGCTGAGCGCGGTGAAATAATTTTTCGTGCGCCCGCTGGTCTGGAAATCATAGATGATGTCGTATTTCGCCTTGCGGATACGGGTAATCAGCGCCGCCGTGGCCTTCATGCCGTCCGGCCGGCCATCTGTCTCGACCGCGTCCACATAGGGGCACAATTCGGCAAATTCCTTGAAGAAGGGCGTCGTCAGCAGCGTGATGCGCGCTTTCGGGTGCATTTCCCGCACGGCCTTCATCGCGCCCAATGCCAGCACAAAATCGCCCAGCGCGCTAAGCTTGATGACCAGCACATTCAGGGCTTTTGCGCCCGGATTGACGGGACTTGCCGGTTTCACCGATTTTGCCATACGACCCTCGATTTCCCCTACTCCAGCAAGGTCTTATAGACTCCGAGTGTCGCCGCCTGAAGCCCCTGCTTGGAGAAATGCTGTCGAACATGTGCCTGGCCCGCCCGGCCCATGCCGTCCCGCGCCAGGGGACCGACGGACAGCAGGGCCCGGATTGCCCCGGCCAGCGCCTGGGCATTGCCCGGCTCGACCCGCGCGCCCGTCTCGCCCTCGATCACGGTTTCACGTCCACCGCCATGATCGGTGACAATCACCGGACGCGCCATCGCCGAGGCTTCGGCCGCCACGCGTCCAAAGGCTTCCGGCCGCACAGACGGCGCCAGCACGATGTCGCTCGCCAGATAGGCCGCCGGCATGTCGGTGATGTGCTCGGACATGATCACGCCCCGGTCGAGCCCGTGGGAAACCACGGCCTGCTCCAGCCGCGTGACATAGGTATTGCGGCCCTGCGCATCGCCCGCCAGCACGAGCACAAGCTTATCGCGCTCATCCGCCGCCAGCATGGCCAGTGCCTCGATGGCGATCAATTGCCCCTTCCACTCGGTCAGGCGCCCCGGCAGCAGCAATATCTGGCGCGGATCATCCGGGAGGCCCAGCGCGTCCCGGACCGCTTTCACGCGCGCCAGCGGTACAGCCGCCGGATCGAATGCCTCAAGGTCCACGCCGCGCGGAATGGTCACCACGCGTTCGAATGGTACGCCATGTTCGGTCTGCACATGCGCGGCGATCCATTGCGAATTTGCGATCACGAGATCGCCCTTCGCCATGACCGAATTGTAGCGTTTCTTCAGCTTGGTCTTGCCCGAATAGGCGCCGTGATAGGTGGTCACAAACGG
>NZ_DEXB01000031.1:13920-19373 GCF_002366485.1 Hyphomonas sp. UBA3195 | reverse complement strand
CAGATGTTGGCGCGCCTAAAGCACGCGGGGGCCCATGCGTCAAGCGAGTTGCAGCGCGCGTACCTGGTCACGCAACAGGCTGATCGCAGCCTTGATCTCCTCTCCAACAAGGCTGAGGACAACCATATTCGCCCATGTGCCCCCGGCGGTGCGCATGTAATTGCGGATCAGCCCTTCGCGCTGGGCGCCCATCTTGGAAAAGGCGCGGATCGCGCGATCATTCTGTTCCGGCACGAAATAGGAGATCCGGCGGAAGCGGGCGGCATGGGCGCGGGTAAGCAAGGCAAGCTGGGTCGCCGGCACAATCGCGGTGCCGCGATACTTCTTCGGATGCCAGACAAACCCGATTTCGAGCCGCCGGTGCGTGCGGGAGACCCGTTCGAACGCAGCGAGGCCCGCAAACTCTCCCGTCGCCTTGTCGACAACATAGAAGGGATAGAAGGTCTCGGTCGCCTTCATGTCCAGGCTATGGTCCATATAGGCCTCAAGGCTGGTGCCGGTCGGCATGACCGGCATCCATTGCCACATGGATTCGGCTATCCCGGTCGCAAGCACGACCTCCTTGTGTTCCGCCGTGAGCGTGTCGAGGCGAACCACATCATTTTCCGGGGCCGGGTCAGCGAGGTTCATATTTCAAATCATTAGGCCAGAGGCCGGGCATGGCAAGCAAAACCATACCCGGACTTATAAGTTCCTTTTTAAAACTTTTATATAGTTTCAAAAAGGAACTTATGTTGCTCATTTCATGCCGAACAATTGCCGCGTCAGATAGGTGAATTCCAGCGCCGAGCGCTTGGCACGCTCCTTCTGGTTCGCCGCTGCCGAGTGACCGCCATCAATATTCTCATAATAGTAGAAGGGCAGGCCAGCGGCCTCGAACTTCGCCGCCATCTTGCGGGCATGACCGGGATGGACCCGATCATCCTTGGTCGAGGTCACGAAGAAGGGCACTGGATAGTCCCGCGTGGCATCGAAATTCTGGTAGGGCGAGATGGTCTCGAGGAAATCGCGCTCTTCCGCCACGTCTGGTGAGCCATACTCATCGACCCATGAGGCCCCTGCGAGCAACAGATGGTAGCGCATCATGTCGAGCAGCGGCACCTGAACAACGACCGCATTCCAGAGATCTGGCCGCTGGTTCAGCATGACGCCCATCAGCAGGCCGCCATTCGAGCCGCCCATGATGCCAAGATGCTTCGGCGAGGTAACGCCCCGCGCAACGAGATCTTCGCCGACCGAGATGAAGTCGTCATAGATACGCTGGCGGTTTTGCTTCAGGCCGGCCTGATGCCATTCCGGGCCGAATTCGCCGCCGCCCCGGATATTGGCGAGCACATAGGCGCCGCCTTTTTCGAGCCAGAGCCGGCCCGTAACCGGGCTGTAGGAGGGGTTCAGTGACACCTGGAAGCCGCCATAGCCGTAGAGAAGCGTCGGCGTGGTGCCGTCGAGCGGCAAATCAGCCTTGCTGACGAGGAAGTAGGGAACGCGCGTCCCGTCTTTCGACGTCGCGAAATGCTGCGTCACTTTCAGGCCGGTGGCGTCGAATTTCGGCGGCAGGCTTTTCAGTGTTGTGACGTCTCCAGTCGCCGCATTGTAGGAGAGCAGCGAATCCGGCGTCAGGAAGTCTTCGTAATTGATGAAGACCGTTTCTTCCTCATCACTCGCAAAGGCGATGTTCGCCTGTCCCGTACCCGGCAGCGCTACGGCTTCGAGCGTCCAGCCAGCATCCCCAGCCTCGGCCCGCATCACCTTGCCAACGGCCGTATCGCTAACGCCCAGCAGCAGCGCGCCCTTGGCGATGGACACGCCTTCCAGGGCCTGCGTTTCGCTCGGATGGAAGACGAGGGAAACAGGCGGCAATTCGCGGGTTTCCATGAAGGCATCGACATTGAACGCAACCAGATCGCCGGACTTGAATGAAACGGCCTGTCCTGCCGGGGCCCAGTCTTCCTGCAACGAGACCAGCAATTGTCCCTGATAGACGCCTTCCGGAGAGGATTTCGGCGGGATGGGCCACCGGACCGGATCAGTCTCGCCTTCCGGGAACCACCAATAGCGCGTCGTGAAGAAAGTGTCGGCCTGCGCAGCGCCCTGCAGGATACGCCCGTCCTCCAGTTCCAGAGCCATCGGCCAGACGCCAACATCTTTGGCCTCGCCGCGGATCAACTCTTCAGCCGACTCCAGAGGCGCGCCGCGCTCCCAGCGCTTTACGATGAAGGGATAGCCCGATGCCGTCAGCGTGCCCTCGCCCCAATCGGTCGCGATCAACAACGTGTCCGGGCTGGCCCAGGCGCCGCCCTGCTTGGCTTCCGGCGTCACGAACCCGTCTTCGACGAATTGCTTTGTCGACAGGTCGAATTCGCGCCGAATGACGGCGTCCTTGCCGCCATTCGACAGGGACACCATGCATTTGTAGCCGGCATCGCTGCCCTTCGGGCGGAAACAGTCGGCCCCCTTGTAGACCCAGTTCTTGCCTTCGGTCTCGGCCAGCTGGTCAAAGTCGAGCACAATTTCCCATTCCGGGGCGTCGGTCGCATAGCTTTCCAGCGATGTGCGGCGCCACAGGCCGCGAACATGCGTGTCATCCTGCCAGAAATTGTAGACCATGCCCTCGCGGATCGTGCCGTAAGGAATACGCTCCGCCGAGGTCAGCGCTTCAACAGCCGCCTTCTCGTAGACCGCATAATTCTGGTCGGCCTGAAGTTCGGCAAGAGAGCGCTCATTCTGGCCCCGCACCCAGCTGAGCGCCGCGTCGCCTTCAACATCTTCCAGCCAGAGATACGGATCCTCGGCTGCGGCGTCCGAGGCGTGCGAAGAAGGAATTGTGTCTGCCAAGGGGGTCTCCATTGAGGCTTGGGTTCCGCAGGCCACAAGGGCGAGGAGGCTGAGCGGAGCGAAATATTTGTGCATGGTCTCTCCGGTATCGGTAAGTCTTCATGGGTTAACTGGTCTGGACGAAAAACAATTCCAGCCCTGTCACCCTAATTGACCAAATCCTGCCCCGGAAGGTGGCACAATGGCATGCTGGGAAATTATCCAACCCGTTCAAAAGTGATGCGTTCCACCAGCAGCGCGCGCGACTTTTCAGGCACGACCGGCCGGATGGCGAAATAGTCAAATCCCTGATCGCCGATATGGTCAGGCACGACATATTCGAAACTGAAATCCTCGAACCCCTGGGCAAGATCAAAGACCTGCCAGCCCGAATCTCCGTCTCGGCCAACCGAATAGTTTACCTTGGCCTGCATCGCGCCCTTCTGGTCAGCCGGCCGCATGCGGACCGTGCACCGGATGCGGTGTCCGGAGAACTGGACTTCAAGGTCGCTGGCGAGCCGGAAATGTGGCCCCTCTTCCGCGTCCGGCCCCAGCAGGCCTGCCTGCGCTTCGATATAGAGCAAATAGTCACCGTCGCTGTCGCGCGCGAGTTCGGTTATCGCGTCTCCGCCCGCCAACACCTTGTTCAGGAATTCCCCCTCAACCGTGATGAGGTCATAATTGGACCCGTCCCCCGTCACTGCCCCATCCGGCAGGCGGCCAATGGCCGGCCAGATGGCAAGCATGACCATGCCCAAGGCAAGCAGAAGGGCCAGAGGGAAGAATATCCGGTCTTTCATGAATGGGGGAACTCTTTCACAGTTCGGCGGTGGGAGCCGCTAGCCAAGGACTGGCACTCCTGTTAGCAGGAAGCCGAACGGTTTGGCGAGCCGTAGACGCCGTCTTGCATGCAATTAACGGGGGCGAGTTCCATGTCGAAATCGGCATTGCGGCGCCGGGCCAAGGAGGCGCGCCACTGGCTGTTCGAAGCCTGTTTCCCGCTCTGGAGCGAGCGCGGCATCAGTGAATCCGGCCTGTTTCGTGAAATGTTGTCCCTCGACCATATGCCTGTGGCGGAAGAGTTCACACGCGTACGTGTCCAGGCTCGGCAAACCTTTGTCTTCGCACAGGCCGCCCTGCTAGGCTGGAAACCCGACACCGCCCGCGATCTGGTGGAACAGGGCGTGCGCACCTTGAGCGGCCTTGCCCGCCGGGAAGATGGCCTCGTCGGCCATAGCATCAAGGCGGATGCCAGCGGCTTCGCCGATGATAGGCCGGACCTCTACGATCTCGCCTTTACGCTCTATGCGCTCGCCGTCTCCAGCCAGGCACTGGAAGATGGCAGCGGTGCGATTGCGTCGGCGCGCGCCTTGCTTGACGCGCTGGACCGACGCCTGAAGGACCGGACGAATGGCGGGTATGCCGAAACCCTGCCGCCCCCCTCACGCCGCTCTCAAAATCCGCATATGCACCTGCTGGAAGCCAGTCTCGCCCTGCACCGGGCAGACCCTGAAGGCGGCCATCTCGCGCGGGCCACCCACCTCATCACTCTGTTTCACGAGAAATTCACCGCCGGACCCGGCGGCCTGCTGGGCGAAGTCTTCGCCCCGGACTGGAGCGAAGGTCCGGGCGACGCCGCCCGGATCGTGGAGCCCGGCCATCAATTCGAATGGGTCTGGTTGCTCAACACCTATGCGGAAGCCATCGGCGAGCCCATGGCGCCAATCGCTGGCCGTCTCTACAGCTTTGCCGCCAGCACGCTGGACGAGGATGGCCGCGCCCTGCTGGAAGTCAGCCGGGAGGGTATCCCGCACGATGCCGGCCGGCGCAGCTGGTCGCAATCGGAAGCGCTGAAAGCCCATCTCGTCATGTTGGAAATGACCAATGATGACGCCATCGCCGCGGCCGCCTGCCAGAGCTTCGACATATTGATGGACGAGCATCTGACGCCCGAAGGCGGCTGGATCGAACAGTATGATGGCGATGGTCATATCGTCTCGACCACCATGCCCGCCTCGACCGGATATCATGTGGCGCTCGCCTTTTCAGAGCTGATCCGCGTCATGGACGCTTGAACCGCGGCGTTTTTGCCCCGAAAAGGGCCCGGAACTGATCAAGAAGGAAATATTCATGCCCAGACTAGCTCTCGTCCGCCACGGCCAGTCCGAATGGAATTTGCAAAACCGGTTCACTGGCTGGTGGGACGCCGACCTGACCGAGAAGGGCGAAGCCGAAGCAAAGAAATCCGGCGACTTGCTCAAGGCGTGCGATGCCGATTTCCGCGCCGCCTTTACCAGCGTCCAGACGCGCGCCATTCGCACGCTCTGGCTGGCGCTGACGGAAATGGACCGCGTCTGGCTGCCCGTGACCAAGCATTGGCGCCTCAATGAGCGCCACTATGGCGGCCTGACCGGGCTCGACAAGGCCGAGACCGCGGCCAAGCATGGCGACGAGCAGGTCCATATCTGGCGCCGCTCCTATGACATCCCGCCGCCGCCCCTTGAGGCCGGCAGCGAGTTCGATCTCTCGGCCGACCCGCGTTACAAGGGTATCGACATTCCCAACACCGAAAGCCTGAAGCTGACGCTGGAACGCGTCCTGCCCTATTGGGAAGAGGCGATCACGCCGGTCCTGAAGTC
>NZ_DEXB01000031.1:0-13639 GCF_002366485.1 Hyphomonas sp. UBA3195 | reverse complement strand
GACGATGATCTGAAGCCAATTTCGGTCCGTTATCTGGATGCAGAACGCGGCAAGCCGCTTCCGAAACTGCCATGAGCCTGCGCCTGTCCCGGCGGCGCGACCGGCGCATGATGGGACGGGCCCACAGCCTCGCCCGGCTGAACCACGGCCTGACCGGGGTGAACCCCTCGGTTGGCTGCATCATTCTCGATCGTGAAGGCCATGTGGTGGGCGCGGGCGTCACCGGCCTTGGCGGCAGGCCGCATGCAGAAGAAATCGCTCTGGAAGAGGCGGGCGAGGCGGCGCGTGGCGGCACAGCCTATGTCACGCTGGAACCATGCCGTGAACGCTCGCAGGGCGGCAAATCCTGTTCCGTGAAATTGCTGGAGGCCGGCATTGCCCGCGTTGTCTGCGCGGTCGAGGACCCGCACCCTGTCGCCAATGGCGGCATCCGCGCCCTCAGGGACGCCGGCATTCATGTCCAGATCGGCCTCGGCCAGCGCGAAAGCCAGCGCCTCTACCGCAGATTCTTCGAAAGCGTGCTCTAGCGGGCAAACGGCCCGGCATGGGCGATGATCTTTTCGTAGAATGCCACCGAATCCCGCTGGAACGCCGCCTTGTTGAATTGCTGCTCATAGGAGGCGCGGCCTCCCTCGACGAGTTTCGCCGCCAGCGCCTTGTCCGAGATCACCCGGCTGAGCGCCGTGGCAAGCGCGTCGACATCATTCTTCGGGATCAGCAGCCCGTTCACTTCATTCTTCACATAGGCCGCCGGGCCAACCGCATCCGCCGCCACCAGCGGGCGGGACGCCGCCCAGGCATCAACGGTCACCGTGCCGAACGGCTCGTAGCGGGACGGGAAGGCCACCACATCGCAGGCCGCCAGCAACGCGCCGCGGTCATTGCGCCAGCCTAGGAAGCGAACCCGGTCGTCGAGGCCGAGCTTGGTGCATTGTGCTTTCAACTCCGCCTCAATCGGACCATCGCCCGCGATCCAGACATACAGGCCCGGCACTTTTGCCGTCGCATCCAGCAGTGTGTCGAGGCCCTTCTTCTCGTGCAGGCGCGCGAGAGCGAGGGCAACGGGCGCATCCTCCGGCGTATCCAGCGCCGCACGGCTGGCCGGATCGGTGCCTTCAAAGTCTGCATAGGTATGGATGATGGCGGAGCGATCGTCCGGAACGCCCTGCTCGCGGATATGGCGCAGCAGGTCGATGGTCAGGCCGACATGCCATTCGCAATTCACAAAGCGCGCGAGCTTGTAATAGCCGCCATACCAGCCAATCGACCGGTTGCGGTATTCCTTTGGCGCGTATTGCCCGGCGCGGCCCATCCAGTATTCGATGACATCCGGCTTGAAGACCTTGATCGCGTCGCCAATCACGCGCCGCGTCGGGAAGGGCCAGGTATTGTTGAAGGCGGCCACATCCACGCCAATCCCGGACTCGCGGAATTTCTGGACGCGGAACGGGTTGTCCGGGCGCGTGACCACATGCTGGGTCAAACCGGCCTCTGCCAGCGCCAACACGGATTCCAGCATGATGTTCTCTGCGCCGCCCTCTTTCGCGCCCGCCATCACGTGCATGATCCGCATCTGCCGTTCCTTTCAGTGTCCAACAAGTTCTGACCGAGCGCATACCCATTATCACCAGCTGCGGCAAACGCTCCTTGGCAGTGCGGGATGAAATGCCTACAGACAGGGGCCGAACACAATGAAAGCCGTATGCCCATGTCCGATTATCGCCTCTTCGGCGCAGATACCTCGCCCTATTCCCAGAAAGTGCGGTCGTTCCTGCGCTACAAGAATATCGATTTCGACTGGGTCTCCCGTTCGCGCGAGAACGAAGAAGAGTTCCAGGCATTGGCCCAGGTCGCGTCTGTGCCGCTGCTGGTCTCTCCCACCCGCAAGGCCAACCAGGATTCGACCGCGATCATCTCCGCCCTTGAAGAAGATCATCCCGAGCCATCCGCCGTGCCGGATGACGTCGCAACCTCGACGCTCGCCCTGATCCTCGAAGACTATGCCGATGAGTGGCTGAACAAGATCATGTTCCTCGAACGCTGGAGCCAGAAGCCCGACCGCGAAGACGCTGCCCTGCGTGTGCTGGTCCAGCTCTATGGCGGCAAGCGCCCCCGCGCCTACAAGAAGGCCCAGAAGCAGATCGCAGACCGTATGGCGGATCGCCTGTCCCTGGTCGGCGCCGACAGCGGCAATGCCGAAGTGCTGCAGGCCTCATTCGAGCGGTTCTCCACCCTGCTCAATACGCATCTGACCGACCATCTCTACATCTTTGGCGGTCGTCCGTCGGCGGCAGATTTCGCGCTGGCCGCGCAGTTCCAGCAGTTGATGATGGACAAGACCCCGGCCAAATGGCTGACCAAGCATGCGCCCTTCGTGGTCGCATGGATCGAAAACATGGAAGACCCGAAACCGGGCGCGCCTTTCGCCACACTGGAAGAGCTGACGCCGACGCTGACGCCGCTCTTTGCCGAGGAAGTCTCGAAAACCTATCTGCCCTGGGCCAAGGCCAATTCCAAAGCCGCCGAGCGCGGTGACAAGGACGTGTCGGCCTCCGTCGAAGGCGGGAATTTCGCCCAAACCACGCAGAATTATGCCGCCCGCGCCTATGATTCCGTCCGCAAGGCCGTGGGCTCTTCGCTCAGCGACGACGCCCTGAAGAGCTTCCTGTCAGACGCCGGCTGCGCCAAATTCTTCGGCTGACGCTTTAGCGAAGCCCCAATCAAAAACGGCGCGCCCATCTCTGGACGCGCCGTTCTTTTATCGGGTCAGCACTCTGCTTTTAGGCAGCGTTGCTGGCCGATTTCTTGCCGATCAGTTTCGGCTCGGTCTGGGCCGGAGCGCCGATCTCGATCTTGCGGGGCTTCTTCTCTTCGGGAAGCTCGCGGACGAGGTCGATGCGCAGCACACCATGCTGCAGATTGGCACCGGTCACGATGACATGGTCAGCCAGCTGATAGCGCCGGATGAAGCTGCGCTGGGCAATGCCGCGATGCAGATAGTTGCGGCCCTCGCCGTCTTCATTCTCGCCGCGCTTGCCAGCCACGGTCAGCAAGCCTTCCTTCGTCTCGATTTCGAGGTCGTTTTCGGTGAACCCGGCGACCGCAATCTCGATGGCGAAGGCATTGTCATCGACGCGTTCGATATTGTACGGCGGATAGCCCTGCGAGCCGTCGAGGCGGGACGCCTGGTCGATCATGCTTGCGAGCCGGTCAAAGCCGACAACCGTGCGGTAAAGGGGGGTAAGGTCGATATTGCTCATGTGTTCAGTCCTCTTAAATCAAGCAACTGCGGGCAACCCGTTCGGGGAGCGCCCGGATGGATGTTCAGCGACCTGAAAAGAACCAACCCGAATTCGGCGTTGGGACAGATACCGGTCACAGCCCGATTTACGGCACCGTGACATGATCTATGTGGGTAGCGTAAGGAGAGGTTCAAGAGGCCTGTTGAGGAGACACCCTGTGAAGCAATTGACCCCGATGATCGCCCTGTCTGCACTGGTTCTGGCAGCTTGCGGCCAGCCCGATGACACCCGCATCAGAGACACCCGCCCCCGAAACCCCGCCGGTCGAGACGGCCTCGACCGATAGCCTCGCCGCTGGACGCCGCGATCGCTGGCGAACACCGCACGCGATGCCGAAAAGGCGCGCGACGCCTGGCGTCACCCGAAAGAAACGCTCGAATTCTTCGGGGTGGAAGCGGATGACAAAGTGGTCGAGCTGTGGCCCGGCGGCGGCTGGTACACAAATGTCATCGCGCCCTATCTTGCCAGTGGCGGTGGCACACTGGTCGCAGCCTATTTCGACCCGAATATTGGCGATGAAGACCGTCGCGCCCGCATCGCCGAGCGCCTTGCAGAATTCCAGGCGAACTTATGACGACCCGAAATTCGGCACCATCGAATACAGCGCCTTTTCGGCCGAGAGTGGCCCGCTGACCGAGGCCTGGGACAGCCGATGTCGTACTGACCTTCCGCAACCTCCACAATTGGATGAGCGGCGGATACACCGAGAAATTTTTCACGGACGCCTATGCCGCTCTTGAAGCCCGGCGGCGTGTTGGGCGTGGTCGAACATCGCCTGCCTTCAACGGCCACACAGGACCCGACGGCCTCTTCGGGTTACGTCCATGAGGATTATGTCAAATCCCTCGCCGAAGCGGCCGGGTTCGAGTTTGTCGAAGCCAGCGAAATCAATGCCAATCCGGCCGATACTGCGGATCACCCGTTTGGGGTCTGGACGTTGGCCCCGGTCAACGCCACGCAGGACCGGGAAGGCAACACTCCGGACGGTTTTTACGCTGCTGCCTATGCCGAAATCGGCGAAAGCGACCGCATGACGCTGAAATTCGTCAAGCCTGCCGAATAGAGCGGCCAAGTTCTGCAGATGAGCCCGCGACCTTGCAGAAGGTGGCGGGCTCTTTCTTTTGCGCCTTGCTCCGCCTAAAGAGCGGCCCATGACCACAAAGACCCTCTTCCCCACTTTGGTGCGGACCCAGCCCGTCGGCGATAGCGATCTGGCGACACGGCTCGAACATGTCTGCTGGGTGCTGGCCGAGGATGACGCCGCGGGGAATGCGTGGTGCGAGACCGAAGGCTATGGCGGGTACACATCCTACGCATCTCTCGACGACTTGCCGGACCGGTTCCCGGAATTTGCGGAGCTGAAAGCCTTGCTCGATGCCGTCGCGGCTGACTTTGCGACGGAACTCGACTGGGACATGGAGGGCTTCACCCTGGAACTCGACGCGATCTGGGTGAACATTCTGGAGCCCGGCTTTGGCCACTCCAATCATATCCACCCCGGCAGCGTGATTTCAGGAACCTATTACGTCTCCACGCCAGACGGCGCGTCTCGGCTGAAACTGGAAGACCCGCGCCTGTCGCGCATGATGGCCGCGCCGCAATTGCGCGATGACGCGCCAGAAGACCGCCGCCGCTTTGTCTATCTTGAGCCCGAAGTCGGCCACGCCATCCTGTGGGAAAGCTGGCTGCGCCATGAAGTCCCCGCCAATATGGGCGAGGAACCGCGACTCTCGATCAGTTTCAATTACGCCCTGAAGCGCGACTGACGGGCGCCTAAAGCACTTTTCCAATCACCATGATCGCCAGCGCCAGTCCGCCAACATAGGTGACGAGCGCACCCAGGACTTTAAGCGGATGCGGCTTTTCCAGCGTTGCACAGACCAGGCAGCCGAGCGCATGCAGAAAACGAGATAGGGTGATCGCCACCACAAGGCTCGTCACGGCGATTCCAAGGTCGCGCCCCGCATAGGCAAAGCCGGTGATGACAAAAAGCCCGATCAGAAGCGCAGTATATTCAGCGGCATTTCCATGCGCCCGCTCGGCTTTCATCATCGGCCCCGTCGGGTCAGTCGCTGCGCCATAGGCAATGGTCTTGGTGCGCCCCCGCGTGATCGAAACCCAAAAGCCCAGCAACAGGGTCAGAATGACCAGCGCCGCGCTACAAAGAATAAGTGTTGAATGCATTTGGTGTACCTCCCAGACGGCAGAGTAACCCCATTTGGGCGAGTGGGAAGCATTCGGGCACAAAAGCTGCATTAACCCTCCCGCGTCACTGCCACTCTTGACGCAATCTGTTTCAGGCGTCATCGCCACCCCACACCGTGTTTCAACCTTCCAGCCAGATGCGAGCCGTCTTATGGACCTTTCCAAAATCAAAACCGGCGACAATCCGCCAGACGACATCAATGTGCTCATCGAGGTCCCGCTCGGCGGCGACCCGATCAAATACGAGATCGACAAGGATTCCGGCGCGATGTTCGTGGACCGCTATCTCTACACCGAGATGCGCTATCCCTGTAATTACGGCTTCGTGCCGCACACACTCAGCCTCGACGGCGACCCGATCGACGTGATGGTTGTCGGCAATCGTCCACTGGTGCCGGGCTCGGTCGTGCGCGCCCGTCCCGTCGGCGTTCTGATGATGACCGACGACAAGGGCCCGGACGAGAAGATCCTCGCCGTGCCGCACAACAAGCTAACGTCATACTACGACAAGATCGCGACCTATCACGATCTGCCGCAGACCCTGATCGACAAGACCGCCCACTTCTTCGAGCACTATAAGGACCTCGAAAAAGGCAAGTGGACCCGGATCGAAGGCTGGTACGGCATCGAGAAAGCCCGCGAACTGATCGAAGCCGCCGTCAAGCGCGGCCAGGCAGAAGGCGCCTGATCGCAGCGGCGGGATGCAAATGTTTGAACGCCTGTTCGCACTTTGCCTGATCCTGCCGCTTTTTGCTTGCACCCAATTGCAAGACCGGCCGTCGGCGCTGCATGCACCGGCGGCCGATCTGTATGACGCCTCAGCGCCCGATCTCGGCCTCTCGCCCCTGCCCGGCGCGAAGGCCATCACCGTATTTCGGCCCGGCCCCGGCACGGACCAGTTCAGCAACGGTGCCGTGCCCATCTCCTTCAAGGGCCGCGTCTTCGTTCAATGGCAAAGCTCGGCCCGCGATGAAGACGCCCCGGACACATGGGTTGCCTATTCAGTCAGCGACGACAATGGCGATCAATGGAGCGCGCCGCGTCCCCTGACCACACCGTCTGATGGCGAGGAGATCCGCTCCAGCGGCGGCTGGTGGACTGATGGCGAAACGCTCATCGCCTTCATCAATGTCTGGCCGGAAGGCTTCCACAAACGCACCGGCGGCTACACCGCCTATCGCCTCAGCCATGACGGCGAAACCTGGTCCGAGCCCCGCCCCGTGCTCGGCGCAGACGGAATGCCGGTGAATGGCGTGATCGAGCAGGATCCGCACCTGTATGACGGCCGCCTTCACACCGCCTTCCATGTGCGCCCCGGTATCCGGGCGCGCCCCTTCTACACCGACGACCCGCTCGGATTGACGGGATGGCAGGCTGGCGCGTTCGAGAACCTTCCCTCTGACCCGCCCATGAGCCGGGAGCTGGAACCCAGCCTGTTTCAACGCGGCGACTGTCTTATCATGGTCTTCCGCGATCAGGCGTCGAGCTTTCGCCAGCTTGCATCGGAAAGCTGCGACCGTGGCGAAAGCTGGAGTCGTCCGCAGCTGACTGCCATGCCTGATGCACGCACGAAGCAAAGCGCGGGCAATTTACCCGGTGGCACCGCCTTTCTCGTTCACGCGCCAAAAGGCGACAAACTGCGCATTCCCCTCGTCCTGTCGCTGTCAGAAGATGGCCACGTGTTCGACCGCGCCTTTCTCCTGCGCGGCGCCGATGACCTGCAGCCCCTGCGCACCGAGGGCCTCTACAAGCGGCCGGGCTATCATTATCCGAAAAGCTGGGTCGCAGGCGATTTCCTCTTCATTGCCTACACCGCAAACAAGGAAAACGTCGAACTGACCCGAATTCCCCTTTCCGCGCTGGAGGCGCGCTGAATGGACCTGTCAGTCTGGCTCGCGCTGATGGCGCTGTTCTTCGCTGGCGGCCTGACCCCCGGCCCGGCCGTCATGATGGTGATGAGCGCATCCTTGCGCTATGGCGCGCCGACCGCGCTGGTCCCTGCCGCAGGTGTATCCGCCGCCAATCTTGTCTGGATTTCCCTCGCCGCAACCGGCATCGCCACCTTTGCGGCGCAGGCCCCGCTCGTGCTGATGGGCCTGAAGATTGCCGGCATCTGCTTCATTGCCTGGTTGGCCTGGACAATGGCCACCGCAGACCCGCACCGGCCTCGCGCCCGCGCAGATCAGGCGCCTGCGAAGTCCAATTTGTTTGGTCGCGGCGTTGGCCTGCAATTGCTCAACCCGAATGCGCTCGTCTTCTTCGGCCTGTTGCTGCCAAGCTATTTCGATCCGGACAAGCCGGTCGTCCAGCAAGCCTTGCTGATCATGCTGACCGTGACCATCACCGAAATGTTCGGCCTCGCCTTCTATGCCTGGCTTGCAGACGCCATGAACCGCCGGTTCCAGTCGCCCGTCTTCACGAAATGGTTCAATCGCCTGGCCGCGTCCGCCATGCTGGTATCGGCTCTGTTCGCGGCGCTTATGACCAGTGGAAACTGACCGCCACTCCGGGGCGAATCAGGGCTCGATCACCTCAAACCGGCTGGTTTTCGGGTTCCGCCAGTGCAGTTCGCCATGCTTGATCGCAAACCAGGCGCCGTGCAGTTCCAACTCGCCCGCCTCGACCGCCCGCTTCACGAATGGAAACGACATCAGGTTTCCGAGAGACGTTTCCACACCTTCCAATTCGAGGGCAAATTGCGGATTGATCGATCCGCTTTCCACAACGCGCGCGCGTGCCGCTTCCAGCAAGCGTACCCAAGGCGTCACGAACTCGCCGATTTCCGGTGTGCCTTCCCCGGCCAAAGAGGCCGCGACACCGCCGCATCCGCCATGTCCCATCACCACGATGTGCTCTATCTTCAACACGTTGACCGCATATTCGAGGGCGGCGCTCACGCCGTGCAGGCCGTCATCCGGCTGATAGGGCGGCACGAGATTGGCAACGTTACGGACGACGAACAATTGGCCCGGCGCAGCATTGAAAATGTCCGAAGGCTCGGCCCGGCTGTCGGCGCAGGCAATCAGCATGATGCGCGGATTCTGGCCTTCGCCCAGTTCCCGATACAATGCAGCCTGTTTTGAGTAGATTCCCTTCCGGAAGCTGCGATACCCTTGCAGCAGATCCTCGACCGTATTCATGCCAACAACTCCTGTTTCTCTGTAGCACTGACTAGTGCATATTGCAGTCGCGGCAAGCGGAAACGGGAGTTTGTTTACTACTTCACCCTTATGCTTGGCTGACAAAAGCTGTACCTAGTGCAGCGCAGCATTCAAGAAACTGGAGTTGTTCATGCCCACGCCCTCGGAGACCAGCAAGTCTTCCCGGAAGGGGCCGACGCGCAGTGAAGCGTCCAAGGCCGCCATTCTGGACGCAACACGCATAGAGATGGCGGAGAATGGCTGGCGCGGCTTCAGCGTAGATGGCGTCGCCAAACGTGCCAGCGCATCCAAACAGACCATCTACAAATGGTGGCCGTCAATCGGCGCGATGTGTGTCGATGCGGCTTTGGCCCTGATCCCCGACAGCCCGGATGGCGGGCGCGATCCGCAAGAACGGATTACCACGCTCATCGTGCCATTGGAGGCCGCCGCACGTACCGGAGCCGGGCACGCGGTTCTGCGGGTCGCCTTGACGGCCGCTGCTGACGACAAGGATGCTGGCGAATTGTGGCGCGCCTGGATGAACCGCGACATTCGTATGCCCATGCGCATGCTCCTCGCCGAATTGGCCGGAAAACGCGTGATTCGACGTGATTTCGATCTTGATGAAGCGATTGAAGAAATGCTGGGGCCTCTCTGGCACCGTATTCTGATCATGCGCGCACCTGTGCGGGAGGGCTTTTGTAGTGCCCAGTCCGCAAACTTCCTGAAAGTGTACGCCGCGAGCTGATTTCGCGTATGGCGTGAAATTTGCAGAGCTGCTCCTGAAGTTTTCGGGGGCATTGCATGTCTGTTACACGCATCAATTGGGTCGATTACGCCAAGGGCGTTTGCATTATCGGGTTGGTCCTGGCGCAGTCTGTCTACGGGTATGTCGCCATGACGGGCCAGTCCAACTGGATGCACTTTGCCGCCGCCTGGGCAGCTCCCATCATCCTGCCGACGCTGTTCATCATGTCCGGCTTGTTCCTTCCCCGTACGCTATTCGGATCGAAATCGACGTTTCTCGATCGAAAAGTGCTCCGATTCGTCTATTTCTACGTCGTTTGGCTGATCATCCAGACCGTCATCCTCTACGCACCGCACGTCACGTCAAACCCGCTTGTCATTGCGAGCGCAATGCTGAGCGGTCTGGCACAGCCCACATCGGGGCTTTGGATCCTGCCCATGCTGGCGCTGTTTCATCTCACCACATGGCTCGCACGCCGTAGCGCACCGACGAAAATCCTGCTTGTGGCCGCCCTGCTCCAGACGGCGCATGCGGCCGGCATGATCCAGACGGGTTGGCTCGTAATTGATACTTTCGCGCAGTATTTCGTCTTCTTCTTCGCAGGCTATCACGGAGCAAACCTGTTCCGCCGGTTTGCAGCCCGCTTGTCCGAGGGCTTCTCGGATGTACCGGTCGCACTGATCATCTGGGCCGCCATCAACACGGTCCTGGTCGCGCAGGGTACGGCCACATTGCCCATTATCAGCCTGGTGCTCGGCTTTGCTGGCGCGTTTGCCCTGATCGCCCTGGCGACACGCTTGGCCAACACGCGGCATGGCGCGGCCATGCAATATATCGGGCGGGCGCAGTTCGTGATCTATCTGACCTATTTCCTGCCCATGACGGCCGCGCAAACCCTGCTGGTCCGGAGTGGCCTCCTGCCAGAGCCCGGCCTTACCAGCCTGGCGATTGGCCTGATCGCGATCGCCTTGTCATTGGCGTTTCACCGGCTCGTGCGTCGGACCCCGCTCAAGGCGCTCTATCGTCGACCGATGAGGTTCCGCCTCAAGGGCGCGGAACTCAGCCGGGGCGGCCAGCTGATCGGATCAGCCACCGACCGGGTCGAAGAAGCCTGATTGGAAAAGGTGCGCCTTTATTTGGCGCGGTGCCACACCATCAACGGGTCAAACGCGCCGGTTTCGGCAGCCCGTTGCAATTGGCTGATCTGATCGATCACGGGATTGGCGGCCATCGGCTTGCGGGACTGGCCATAGAGCGCGTCATCCAGTCTGCAAATCTGCTCGAACAAGGCTTCCGACCGCGCAACCAGATCCAGGAACCGCGTCGGCAAGCCCAGACCTTGCTGTGCCGCCGCGTCCAGGGCCGGCTCTTCGCGGCGGATTCGGTACTTGCGAGCCGCAGCCTCGTCGCGACGCATTTCGCCATCGCGCACAGCTTTCTGCATCACCAGCCAACTCGCCGCCTGCATCAGGCGCGTCGTCAGTTCCATGCTCCAGGCCGAATAGGTGAGGCCAGCTTCACGGGGCAAGGTCGTCGCAGCCTCGCGACCCGGACCGTCCAGATAGGAGGCCGTTTCTTCAACGAGTGCCATGCCGCGCGCAAAAACCGTGTCAAACAGCTTGCCGCCGGTAAACCCGTCCTGGATGTCGAGCTGATCGTCTGGTGACGTGTCTGCCGCCATGAATGATACCTCTATACGCGGGGGTGGAAATTTGGACTTTATCAATCCAGCCTTTCCACCCGCTTAATTGCCGCCCCCGAACAGGGCATCCGCCGCAGATTTCTGCGACTTCTTCTTCTCGATCTCCGCTTCGCAGGCTGCGATGCCTGCCTGGAGCACTTCTATACGTTCATGCAATTCCTGCACCGACATCTGCTCCAGCGTCTGTGGTGTGTTGACTAGAATTGGCTCTTCATCAGATGCGGCCATGGGGGTCACCCTTCAATTCGTGTTACAGCCCTTATCAAAGCAGAAACGCTGCCTAGATGCGACTCTGGAGTCAGAAGGGAAAACACAAGCGACATGGCAACAGAAATGATGAAAGCCGTCCTGGTTGAAGAGGGCGCGCCGCTCAAGCTCGGCGATTTTGAGAAACCAAACCTGAAGCCGGGTGAAGTGCTGGTCAAAGTGGCCGCTTCGGGTCTCAATCGGGCAGATCTGGTTCAGCGCCGCGGCGCCTATCCGCCGCCCCCCGGCGCCTCCCCCATCATGGGTCTGGAAATTTCCGGCACTGTTGTGGAAACGTCAGATGGCACCAGCCGATTCAACACCGGCGACCGGGTTGCGGGCCTTCTCGCCGGGGGTGGCTATGCCGAGTTTGCGGCGGTCGACGAAGGCTCGCTTTTCCCCGTTCCAGACGGCATGGACATGGTAAATGCTGCCTGCTTCCCGGAAGCGCTGATGACGGTGTGGGCGAACGTATTCGACCGGGTTCACTTCCAGAAGGGTGAAGCCTTCCTGTGTCATGGCGGAACCAGCGGGATCGGCGTCATGGCGCTGCAAATGACCAGGATCGCTGGCGCATCAAAAATCTACGCAACCGCCGGATCAGACGACAAATGCGCGCTCTCCAGAGAGCTCGGCGCAGATCGCGCGATCAATTACAAAACCGAAGATTTCGAGAAAGTGGTCAAGGAAGATGGCGGTGTTGACGTCACGCTCGACATGGTGGGCGGGGATTACATCCAGAAGAATATCTCGGTTTCCCGCCCGGATGGCCGGATCATCAATATCGCCTATATGAACGGCTTCACAGCAGAGGTGAATTTCGCGCCCGTCCTGATGAAACGCCTGACCCTTGCCGCCACGACCCTGCGGGCCCGGCCGGTCGAGGAGAAGCGCCGCATCCGCGATGCGGTCGAGCAGGATTTCTGGCCCCATGTCGTCTCCGGCAAAATCCGGCCAATCCTGGAACAGGCGTTCCCGGTGGCCGAAGCCGAAGCCGCTCAGGCCCTGATGGCCAAGGGCGGCCATTCCGGCAAGATTGTGCTGGTCTGGTGAAGCGCACGGCTTTCAATTTCCCAGACATGGCATTATAAGGCCAGCAAGGTTTAAGGCACGTCTGAAACCCGACCGCCCGGCACGATGTGTCGGGCGGCTGCATTTCTGGCGGCCATTTCATTCAGGGAGTTCCCCATGTCAGATATTCTGATGCCCAAGGCGACCGCCGTCTGGCTGCTCGACAATACCAGCCTCACCTTTACGCAAATCGCAGATTTTTGCGGCCTCCACTATCTGGAAGTCAAAGGCATCGCCGATGGCGACGTGGCCGAGAACATGCGCGGCGTTGACCCGATTGCGGGCGGCATGCTGTCGCGCGAAGAAATCCGCAAGGGCGAGGGCGATGAAGCCTACAAGCTGAAGAAGGCTGCCTCCAAGATCGCTCATATCCCACAGCCAAAGCGCAAGGGCAGCCGCTATACACCGGTCATCCGCCGTCAGGACAAGCCCGACGCCGTGGCATGGTTCATTCGCAACCACCCCGAAGTCTCTGACGCGCAAATTTCTAAGCTGATCGGCACAACCAAGTCGACCATCAACAATGTGCGGGACAAATCGCACTGGAACTCACCGAACATCCGTCCGGTCGATCCTGTGACGCTCGGCCTCTGTACACAGATCGAGCTTGATGAAGTGATCGCGAAATCGGCTGACAAGCGCCGCAAACTGGAAGCCGAGAAGGCCGAGAAGTTCGAAGGCCCGGGCCTTGCCCCGGCACAGGACGAAGCGAGCGCCTACGAACCCGAAGAAAAGCCCGCCGAGGACAATGGCGGCAGCGTGTCCGCAGACGACATCTTCAAGAATTTCAGCTAGGCACGCCCTCGCAGAACAAACTCGAAAAGGCCGGCCTCAGCGCCGGCCTTTTTTTGTGGAGTGGGACGCCAGTCCCCTCCCCCACTTCTCCGGCGCATGCCGGGGTTTCGTCCGGCTGGCTCCGTCTGGCTTCGGCAGGAGACCCCGGCATGCGCCGAGGATACGGTTTGTGGGATAGAGACCACTCCTCCCCCCGATGCCCCCTGCGTAGGCAGGGGTCCATCTCGGGACTTCTACCCATGCACATGAGGGAGCAGCAGGAGATGGATACCTGCCTGCGCAGGTATCTTCGGGGTGAGGGTTTGGTCTCCAATCCGTCTGACAGCTTCCTACCCTATACTAACCTCCTGCCCTCACAGGAGCCGGATCAGGTACCGTTCTGGTTGTGGGGGCAGGGTCAGGACGGTGCGGGTTGGGGCGACGGTCC
>NZ_DEXB01000006.1:0-44041 GCF_002366485.1 Hyphomonas sp. UBA3195 | reverse complement strand
GATCATGGCGGGGTGATGTTCATCGACCTGCGCGATCATTACGGCCTGACGCAGATCGTGTTCAATCCGGGCTCACCTGGTTTCGGCACGGTTGAGCGCCTGCGTGCGGAGAGCGTGATCACGCTGGAAGGCAAGGTCGTGGCCCGCGATGAGGGCCTCGTGAACCCGAATCTGGCCACGGGTGAGATCGAGGTCGTGGCGGGCGAAGTTACCGTCCGGTCGGAAGCCGCCGAGCTGCCGCTGCCTGTGTTTGGTGAACCGGACTATCCGGAAGAGATCCGCCTGACGCATCGCTATCTCGATCTGCGCCGCGAGACGCTGCATAAGAACATGATCCTGCGCAGTCAGGTGATCGCCAGCCTGCGCCGCCGCATGCTCGAACAGGGCTTCACGGAATACCAGACGCCGATCCTGACGGCGTCGAGCCCTGAAGGCGCGCGCGACTTCCTCGTGCCGAGCCGTATCCATCCGGGCGAGTTCTACGCGCTGCCGCAGGCGCCGCAGCAGTTCAAACAATTGCTGATGGTGTCGGGGTTCGACCGCTACTTCCAGATTGCGCCTTGTTTCCGCGATGAAGACGCGCGCGCAGACCGCTCACCGGGCGAGTTCTATCAACTTGATATCGAGATGAGCTTTGTCACTCAGGAGGACGTGTTCAATGCGATCGAGCCCGTCATGGCGGGTGTGTTCGAGGAGTTCGCAAACTGGGAAGGCAAGGGCCGAAAAGTTCCGGATGGCGCGTTCCCGCGTATCCCCTATGCCGAAGCCATGGCGAAATACGGTTCCGACAAGCCGGACCTGCGCAACCCGATCGAACTGGCGGATGTGTCCGAATTCTTCGAGGATGACAGCAAGACGGGCTTCGGTATCTTCGCCAAGATCATTGGCGGCGGCGGACGTGTGATCGCGATCCCAGCACCCAAGGCGGCTGCGGAGAAATCCCGCAAATTCTTCGACGAACTCGACAAGTGGGCGAAGAAGGAAATGCAGGCACCAGGACTTGGCTATGCGCGTCTCAAAGAGGCCGATGGCGGCGGTGTCGACAGCCAGGATCCTGTGCTGAAGAATTTCGAACCTGTCCATCTCGCGGCGCTTCTTGAGAAGCTCGATCTGGGGGCTGGCGACGGCATCTTCTTCTCGGCCGGCAAGAAAAGCGACGCCTACAAGCTCGCAGGCGCCGCGCGGACAAAGGTTGGCGAAGAGCTGGGCCTGATCGAGGATGGCGTGTTCCGCCTCTGCTGGATCGTCGACTTCCCGATGTACGAATATGATGAAGACAACAAGAAGGTCGATTTCAGCCACAACCCGTTCTCCATGCCTCAAGGCGGAATGGATGCGTTGTTGGCTGCTGATACTGAAGAGAAGCAACTGGACCTGAAGGCTTATCAGTACGACATCGTATGTAACGGTGTGGAACTGTCCTCTGGTGCGATCCGGAACCACAGCCCGGAACTGATGCTGAAAGCGTTCGAGCTGGCAGGTTACGGCCCTGACGTTGTGGAAGCGGAGTTTGGCGGCATGCTGAACGCATTCCGCTACGGCGCGCCGCCACATGGTGGCATTGCGCCGGGCGTAGACCGGATCGTCATGCTGCTCGCTGATGCCGAGAATATCCGCGACGTTACGCTGTTCCCGATGAACCAGCAGGCGCGTGACCTGATGATGCAGGCCCCGAGCCCTGTGGACGAAAAGCAGCTCAAAGAGCTTCACATTCGCCTTGCGCCGCAGATGAAGTCGTAAGCATTACGCCGCATCCCAAATTACAAAGGGCGGAGGGCCAAGCGCTCCGCCCTTTTCATTGACTTGCGTTTGCAAGTCTATTTGCTGGCAAAGGCCGCAGGCGCGACGGCTGTGCCGCAGAGCGGCAGGGTAAGGGTCGCTGGAAGGGTGGAACTGAGCGAGACGCACGCGCCCTCGAAGTCTGCGGTTTCAGCGCCTTTCAGGCCGGACAGGTCGGCGTCAATGAAGCGGACGTCCTTGAATGAGGCGCCATGCACAGCCGCGTTCCGCAGTTGGGAACCGGTCATGTTTGAGCCGTTGAAGACGGCGCCAGCCAGAATCGTTTCGTTTAGCCAGGACCCGGTGAGATTGGCACCTGACAGGTCTGCCGATTCCATCCGGGATCCCGTCAGGTCTGCCGAAGCAAAATTGGCTCCAACAAGCAAGGCGGTTTGAAGATTCGCGCCGCGAACATTTGCGCTCCGAAAATCAGCTCCAGATGCCTGAATACCCTGAAGGCGTGCATCAGACAGAATGGCTCCAGCGAATTGAGCAGAGGTAAGAATGGCGCCCCGCATGTCAGCGCTGGTCGCATTAGCGTTCTCAAAATTGGCATTGCCAGCCTGAACACCGCGCATGAAAGCGTATTCCATGTTCGCGCTGGAATAGTTTCCGCCAGCGAGGGACCAGCCAGTCAAATTCTTGCCGGATAGGTCACACTCCCCGCAGGCGCCTGCATAACCGGGGGACCAGGCCACGGGTTGACTCTGTGCCTGTGCCGACAAGGCGACAAAGGACATGGCGGATGCGGTAAGAAGTGCATGTACCAAGCGGATCATGGAACATGGATAACGCCTGATTTTGTTACCCCAAACTGAACAAACAGTAAGGACTGCCTAAAACACGGGAAGTGTTGCAATTCCGCCATGCCTTGGAAGACAGCGATTAACCGAAATTCGGAGAAAGAACCGCCGGTTTCTATTGATCATCTTGAAGTAATCAGGACGGAACTTCGCTCGTATCCTGTAATTCCTGCCCACACGTATCGCACTCGGCATCCCCGTCCTCGCTGATCTGGAACAGTGTGAAGCTGCCACAATTCGGGCACGCGTCGGTGAGGTAGGCTGGCGCGTTCAACGTCTCATCGTCGCCCTCCTCACCGGAAAGCTTTTCTTCGCGTTTCTTGTCCAGGATGACGATATTGTCCGGCAATTGCCCGCGTGAGAAGCCACGTGAGATCAACTGGGCGGCTTCTTCCGTAAACTCTGCGGTTTCGCGGGTTCCGTCCCCAGCGCCCCGACCGAGGCCGTCATGGGTGACATCGGCTTCGGCGAGGTCGTCCCGGCCGAGATAGGACACGGCGAGTTCGCGGAAGATGTAGTCTAGAATGGAGGTCGCTTTGGTAATGCGATCATTGCCGGTGACGGCACCAGCCGGCTCGAACCGGGTAAACACGAAGGCGTCGACGAATTCCTCCAGCGGCACACCGTATTGCAGACCGATAGAGGTGGCGATCGCAAAATTGTTCATCAGGCTCCGGAAAGCGGCGCCTTCTTTATGCATATCAAGGAAGATCTCCCCGAGCGCGCCATCATCAAACTCGCCCGTATGGAGGTAGACCTTGTGACCGCCGACTGATGCCTTCTGGATATAGCCTTTTCGGCGATCAGGGAGTCGGGTACGGGCATTTGGACCGTGACCCGTGAGAGCCGAACTTTGAGGGGATTCGTGTGGAATCTCGGCCTCTGCCGCCAGCTCGTCGGCGAGGCTGAGAATATGGTCCATGCGCTCGGCCACTTCTTCGTTTGCCGATGCCCGTATGCCGATCAACAGGGCGGACAGGCCTGCCTCGATAGCCTTGTCGGCCAAATCCAGACCGTCTCGCCCATTCACCCGGACGGTCGTCTGCCCGCCAAGCGCTTCGGAACACGCCATCGCGAAAGCCAGTTCAGCTTCTGCACCAACAGAAAGGTCCAGCCCGCATTGGCGAAAGGCCTGGGTGGCAACATCTTCGACCGTACCGTCAACGGCAGCTTCAGCATTTGAAATATCTTTTCTGGAGAACCCCATCGCGGAGAGAAGTGCGAGACCATCCGAATCGAAATTCTCTGGGGCCAGTTTCAGATCTTCGCTGATGATCTCGTCACCCAATACCCATCGGGAGAAGGCGGCGTTCAGGGGTAGTCCGTCGCTGAGCGCGCGTGTAACCCGGTCGAGGGCAGCTTCGGAGAAGCCGCGGTCTCGCAAACGGTCTGCCCCAAGGGCGGCTTCCAGGTCTTCACCTCCACAATTGGCCACCCGGTCCAATATTGTTGGGAGAGATTCTGGCGCGGTACGTGATATCGCCAGCCGAGCGCATCGCGCCAGGGTCGGGCCGTCATCGGAATAGGCCAGTACGGTGCGCACAGGCCCAGCGCCCTCGCTTTCGCATTCAGGCATCAAATCGGCGAGGTCTGTGATGGGCAGAATGGCAACCGTACAGGATTTCCGGGACGTTGCTCTGCGTGCCTCGAGACCGAGTACGCTGGCATGGCCTGCCGCTAGCGATGAGCCGGCTGCATGGGCCTTTACAAGGGCACATATCGCAGCCGCTACCAAACGTCCGTCGTCGCTATCATAGGAGAGGCCAAGCGAAAGCACGGCTGCGCCGAGACCCTGTATCAGGAGCAGGCCGTCTCCGACGCTTTTGCCAGCTGCTTCCGCCACAGAGCTCAACAAATCTGTTTCGAGTCCATCGGGGCTGACTGCCAGCGCGACATCCAGCAACCGACAAGCGGTACGTGCCGGAGCGAGGTCATCCTGAGCAAGAAGGATTTCAGCGCCTTCTTTGAGGGCACTTAATAGCAGGGTGTCGAATTCCGGATCGGCCGATTCTGCGCTGAAGACTGCTGCGGGGGGAGGCTGGTTATTGGCAGCGGCGATTCTCAAGGCCTCCGCCGTGCGTGCAAAACCGTCTGGCTGACGCAGCGCTTCTTCAAGTATGTCTTGCGGTAGGCCTGATGCCACGGCCTCCGCCAATTCTGCATTGCGTGGTGCATTGCCCAAACGTTCCAGCATTTCGGCGGTGGCAATCTGGGACGCGCCGAGCAAACCAGCAGACGCATAGGCGGACGCAACATTTCTCAGAGATTCTTCAGTAATCGGCCGCCGCCGTTTTCCCGCGGCGCGGAAGGCGGTTCCGAACTCCATCTCCGGAGAAAGCAGGCCGTCAGTCTCGGCGACCTCCACAATGGACGCAATCTCTGCAGTTTTCATCAAACCCTCCCGCGAATCACCAGCGAATCACATATTCGAGCGTGACGGTTCCGGTCAGGGGTATCAACCATTCCGGCAGCAAAATTAGCGGTCAGATCATAAAAACGTGCGTCGCATTGCCTGCGGCTGCCGTATGGATTAACTGCCCGGATAACGCCATATTACGGCCAACAAGACAGGTCAGGACATCCTCACGATGCTGAAACAGATTTTTACTTGGTGGAGCGGCAATACGATCGGAGCGGCTTTTGATATCAAGCGGCGCTCTGGCTATGTCGGGACCGACGAATACGGCAACCGCTATTTCGAGGAGCGCAAGCCGTCTCTCGAAGGGCGCAAGCGTCGTTATGTGATGTACAAGGGCCTGGCCGAGCCATCCAAGGTGCCTGCGGACTGGCATGGCTGGCTGCATCATACTGTCGAAGATCCGCCCACCAAGTCGCCGCTTACGCGCCGTGAATGGGAAACGGACCACAAGCCCAATATGACGGGCACTCCTTACGCCACCAAGCCGAAGGGCAGCCTGTCGACTGACATGGCACGCCAGAAGGCATCAGGCGACTATGAGGCATGGAACCCCGATGCGTGAATCACTCTTCGAAACCCTGATTGGCGCCGCCGTGGTCGCGGTGGCTGGAATCTTCCTCTGGTTTGCGATCGACCGCGGTGGAGAAACCCAGTCGCAAGGCGATCAGTACGAGCTTGAGGCGCGCTTCAACAATGTATCGGGCATTTCGCGCGGTTCCGATGTGCGTATCGCCGGTGTGAAGGCTGGCATCGTCAAAAGCATCGTGGGTGATCCGGAGCGGTTTGAAGCGGTTGTAACGCTCAGCCTGGACGAAAAATGGGCCCTGCCGGATGATACGGATGCCCGGGTGTCGACTGACGGTCTTCTGGGCGGAGCTTATGTGGCTCTGGAACCAGGTGGCAGCTTCGACAATATCCCCCAGGATGGGTCTGGTGAGATCAAGTATACGCGTGGCAGCGTCGACCTGCTGACCCTGTTTGCGTCCTTTGCTTCAGGCAGCGGTGGTGATGGTGCGTCCGACCCGGCGGCCAGCCCAGATGCCACAGCAGACGATGCATATCCGGATGAGGATTACCAATAATGCGTATGATGGTCTCTGCACTTGCATTGGCCGCCCTCGTTGGGGGCGTCGGACACGCGGCCACCTTCGTCCAGAAGGATACGGCCACGTTGCGCGCGCTCGACAAGATTACCGGCCGCTCCACGGATATTGACGTGAAAGTCGGTGAGCCGGTTGTCTTCGGATCCCTGAAGGTCGAACTGCAGGTCTGTTACCAGACCCCGCCGGAGGAAGCGCCGGAAAGCGCAGCATTTCTCAAGATCGCCTCGACCCAGCCTGTGGCTGTTGAGACGATGGAAGCTGCTGTCGATGCGGAGGATGTCGAAACCGTCAGCGAAGATAATCCAGAACTCTTTTCGGGCTGGATGTATGCTTCATCGCCAGGACTCAGCGCGCTTGAACATCCTGTCTATGATATCTGGGTAATACGCTGCGCTGCGCCGGAGCCTGTGAAGCTCGCACCACGTCCGTCCGAAGAGGATGCGGAATTCGAATAGAATTTGGCCTCTACAGTGAGGGCGTCTTTCAAGAGTTTCTTGAAATCCTGACGGGGTATTTCGATAAGCCCGAATTGCTCCAAGTGGGGATTATGGAACTGCGCGTCGAGCAAGACGAAACCGTCTTCGAGAAGATGCGCCACCAGATGGACCAGCGCAATCTTTGACGCGTCCGTCGCGCGTGAGAACATGCTTTCTCCAAAGAAGGCGCCGCCAAGTGCCACCCCATAAAGGCCGCCGACCAAATTGTCGCCGTCCCAGCATTCGATGGAATGGGCGTGGCCCTCGCGGTGGAGCGAGCTGTACAGATTCAGAATGGGCGAGTTGATCCAGGTGCTTTCGCGCCCCTTTGCACTCTCAGCGCACAATTCCATGACACGCGTAAAGGCCTGATCAATGGTCACGCGAAACGGATCCTGCTTGACCTTTCGGAGCAGGCGCTTGGGCACGTGGAAATCACCAAGCGGAATGATCCCTCGCATATCAGGGTCGACCAGAAACAAGTTCGGGTCATTTCGGGCATCGCCCATGGGGAAAATCCCCCGACGATAGCAAGCAAGCAGATCGGATGAACTAAACCGCTGTGACATGGAATTATATGAACCAGCGGCTTATGTGATGTCTACCCTTTGTCGATCCTTGTGGAACGCGAAAGGTGAAAAATGCTCACTTTTTTGTATCAGTTTGATTTTCAAGAAACTTTTCGAGCCAGTGAATATTGTATTCACCTTCGAGTACATCCTCATTCTCGACGAGTTCGCGGTGCAGATCCAGCGTCGTGAAGACCCCGCCGATGACCATTTCCTGCAAGGCCCGGCGAAGGCGCATGATACACTCACGGCGGGTTCGCCCGTGCACGATCAATTTGCCGATCAGCGAGTCGTAGTGAGGAGGAATGCGGTAGCCCGAATAGGCCGCACTATCGAGTCTGACATCAGGTCCGCCGGGTGCGTGGAAGTCTGTGATCAGGCCCGGGGAAGGCACGAACGTCTTTGGGTGCTCGGCATTGATCCGGCACTCGATGGCGTGACCGACCAGCATGACATCTTCCTGCCGGAATGAGAGTTCCTTCCCTTCGGCAATGCGGATTTGTTCGCGCACCAGGTCAATGCCTGTGATCATTTCTGTGACAGGGTGCTCGACCTGGAGCCGCGTGTTCATTTCGATGAAGTAGAATTTACCGTCTTCATAGAGGAACTCGACCGTACCGGCGCCGCGATAACCAAGTTTTTCCATCGCACGGGCGCAGATGCCGCCGATCTCTTCACGCTGGGCCTGATTCAGAGCAGGCGAGGGCGCTTCCTCGAAGACTTTCTGGTTACGTCGCTGCAGCGAACAATCGCGCTCCCAGAGATGGGCTACATTGCCATGCGTGTCAGCGATGATCTGGACTTCGATGTGACGCGGGCCCTGAAGATATTTCTCAAGATACACCGCATCATCACCGAATGCAGCCTTGGCTTCGGTCTTGGCGGTTCGAACGGCATTTTCGAGGTCTGCTTCAGTCTTGGCGAGCTTCATGCCTCGACCGCCGCCGCCAGCAGATGCTTTTACGAGGACCGGAAAGCCGATTTTCTTGGCGGCCTTCTTGGCTTCGGCAATAGACGACAATGCGCCTTCTGAACCGGGTACGCACGGCACGCCCGCTTCTATCATTGCGGCCTTGGCAGCGATCTTGTCGCCCATGATGCGGATATGCTCGGCCGTAGGACCAATGAACGCGAGCCCATGTGCTTCGACCATTTCGGCGAATTGGGCGTTCTCCGACAGAAAGCCGTATCCCGGATGGATCGCGTCCGCGCCGGTGATCTCGGCAGCGGCAAGGATCTGCGACTTCTTCAGATAGCTTTCGGACGATGGCGCAGGCCCGATGCAGACACTCTCGTCCGCGAGGCGCACAGCCATGGCGTCGCTGTCTGCTTCGGAATGGACGACCACGGTGGACAGTCCCATTTCCTTGCAGGCGCGGTGAATCCTCAGCGCGATCTCGCCGCGGTTTGCGATGAGAACCTTCTTGATAACGGGTTGGTCAGCCATATTACTCGATCAGAATGAGAGCTTCGCCATATTCAACTGGCTGGGCATCAGTGACGTAGATTTCTTTGACGGTACCGGCCTTGTCGGCTTCGACTGGATTGAAAGTCTTCATGGCTTCGACGAGCAAGATCGTGTCGCCCTTTTTCACCTTGTCGCCAACGCCGACGAATTGCTTCGCACCGGGTTCAGGCGACAGGTATACCGTGCCGACCATCGGAGACTTGATGGCGTTGTCAGATGTCTGAGGTGGAGCGTCTGTGGTGGCGACAGGAGCGGCTGCTGACGGAGCAGCGGCAGCCGGTGCAGCGACCGGCGCGGCCATAGCGGCCTGCACAACCGGCGCAGCGGGTTTGCTGACGCGGATGCGTAGGCCTTCATGTTCAACTTCAACTTCGCCAAGGTCTGCTTCCCGCAGAATGGCTGCGAGTTCCCGGACAAGTCCGGTATCCAGCTTGTTCTTCGTTGTGCTCATGGGATGTCAGGTCTCTTATTTGCCCGTGAGGGTCTTTGCCGCCATTAGCGCCAGCTCATAACCATAGGCGCCAAGGCCTGCAATCGTGGCCTTCACAGCGGGGGATACGTAATTCACCTGGCGGAACGCTTCGCGCGCCGCAGGATTCGACAAATGAACTTCAATTACAGGGATTTTGCACGCTTTCAGCGCGTCGTGAAGAGCGATGGATGTATGCGTGTAGGCTGCGGCATTCAGAATGATGGCGGCGCCCTTTTCAGATGCCTCCTGAATCCAGCTCACCAATTCGCCTTCATGATTCGTCTGGCGAAGCTCCAGCGGTGTTCCATCTGCCAGCGCTTCGAGACGTGCATGAATGTCAGCGAGGGTCTCGTGCCCGTAAATCTCGGGCTCGCGTGAGCCGAGAAGGTTGAGGTTTGGGCCTCCAAGGACATATACGGGCTTGGTCATAGTCTTCCGTCTTGCGCTGTAACGCCGGGCAAGGCAAGGGGGCTGGTGAACGGAGAAAACCCGAATGTTGATTACAGTCAATGGCGTATCTCGCGAAGTCGAACCTGGCCTGACGCTTGCCATGTTGGTGCTTCAACTGGCAGGCGAGTCCGACAGGGATCAGCGCGGCATTGCGATTGAGCGAAATCTCGAAATCGTGCCGAAGTCAGAGCATGCCAGCACTGTGATTGAGGACGGCGACAAGATAGAAGTGGTTCAGTTCGTGGGTGGTGGCTGATCGCTTGCGATCTCAGCTATTTGCGCCATCCAGCTCTTGCAGACCAGACAGGTTAGAATTTTGACAGATCCCCTTATCATCGCCGGCAAATCCTATAATTCCCGCCTGATCGTAGGCACGGGCAAGTATCAGACTTATCAACAGAACGCGGACGCAGCGCGGGCTGCTGGCGCGGAGATCGTCACCGTGGCTTTGCGGCGGGTGAACTTGTCGGACCCGAACGAAGAGCGGCTGACAGACTTTGTGAAGCCGGACGAATTTACTTATCTGCCAAATACAGCCGGATGTTACACGGCGGATGAAGCCGTTCGCACGCTGCGCCTGGCGCGCGAGGCCGGTGGCTGGAATTTGGTGAAGCTGGAAGTGCTGGCTGACCAGAAGACGCTCTATCCGAACATGCCGGAGACGCTTGAGGCAGCCAAAGCCCTGATCGCCGATGGGTTTGAGGTCATGGTTTATTGTTCCGATGATCCGGTCTACGCGAAGATGCTGGAAGACGCAGGTTGCTGCGCGATCATGCCGCTCGGTAGCTTGATTGGGTCAGGCCTCGGAATCATGAATCCGGTCAATATCCGTCTCATTGTCGAGCAGACACGAGTGCCGGTGATTGTCGATGCGGGTGTCGGAACGGCCTCGGACGCCGCGATTGCCATGGAACTGGGCTGTGATGGCGTGCTGATGAATACGGCCATTGCCGCCGCGAAGGATCCGATCCGGATGGCCAATGCCATGAAACATGCGGTGATCGCCGGTCGAGAGTCCTATCTGGCCGGGCGGATGCCAAAAAAGATGTATGCGGATCCAAGTTCGCCGCTTGCGGGCCTGATCTGATCAGAACAACGCGAGTGCTGCGTACAGGATCAGGCACATCAAAAATCCTACCACGCTGATCAGCGTGGTAGAGACGGTCCATGTACGCAGCGTCTCACCTGGCGTGATGCCGAAGATCCGTCCAACGAGCCAAAAGCCACTATCATTCACATGGCTGCCGGTTGTTGCGCCCGCGGCGATCGCGATGGCCACAATACCTAGCTGCGGGGCGGAGAGATCGGCCATCGCCACAATGGGCGCGGTCAGGCCGGCTGACGTTATCATGGCAACCGTGGAGCTGCCTTGGGCGAGCCTCAGGATGACGGCGAGTACGTAGCCCGCCAGAAGCGGACCAAACCCCAGACCAAGCGCGGCATTTGCGATCTGCTCGCCAGCGCCTGTGTCCACAAGAACCTGCTTGAACGCGCCGCCCGCGCCAGTGACGAGGATGACTGCGCCTGTAGGCTCGAATGCGCGGGCCATCGCGTCCGACATCAATTTCCGGCTCTGGACGGTCTTTGGATAAAGCAGCAGCCAGGATGCGCCGCATGCAATCAGGAGCGCGCTAAATGGATGCCCGATGATTTCAAGCACATATTTGATGGGGCCGTCCGGCAATATTCCCGCAAGCGTGCCCAACAGAATCAGGACGAGTGGCAGCGTAATCAGGAATATGGCCCGTTCGGGCTGTGGGATGGGCCGGGTTGTATGATTGCTGGTTTCGTCCAGTTCGAAGGCCGGATTGCCGATTGGCATGCGGTTGCGCTGCTCCAAAAACGCCGCGAAGAGCGGACCGGATACGGCCAGCGCGACGCAGCCTGTTATTGCGCCGAAGAGGATAACCCAGCCCAGGTCCGCGCCTATCAGCTCCGCGATGGCGATCGGTCCCGGCGTGGGCGGTAGGAAAGCGTGGCCGACCGCGAGCCCTGCCATGAGCGGGAGACCAAGAGACATGGCGGGTTTCAGCCGGTCATGAGCCATGGTGAGGATCAGGGGTGCGAGTATGATGAGGGCGACATCGAAAAAGACAGGTGTGGACGCCAACAAGCCAATGCCGGCGATCTTCCATTGGTTCGTCTTGAAGCTGGATGAAGTAGAGAGTTTTGAAGCCAGAGCGTCGAGCGCCCCAGAGGCCTGCAGGATCGCGCCGAACAACGCGCCAAGCCCGATGACTGTGGCAATGAACCCCAGCGTGCCGCCCAGGCCTTTTGCCAATGTGTCGAAGGCTTGTTCTGGGGCCATGCCCGCGGCCAGGGCACTGAATATGCTGACCAGTAGCAGGGCCGCGAAGGCATTCATCCGTGCGCGCAATATCAGCGCAAGCAGCGCCGCAATGCCAAACCCTGTTGCCAGCAGGGGGCGGTAGACGAGGAGCGCCTCGGTCAGCTCCATGCGAGGCCAATTGATGTCGTTCTGATGCGCATGAGTGTGTCATGTGCGGTCATGTAAAGTGTGCGGCCGTCTGCGTCGCCGAAGCAGCAATTGGCAGTTGCCTTGCCGGTGTTGATCCGGGCAAGGGGTTTGCCGTCCGAGGCCAGAAGGAACACGCCGCCCGGGCCCGTTGCAAAGATGTGACCCGAACGCGTCACAGCCATCCCGTCCGGCAGGCCCGGAGCCGTGTCGGACATGAACGGCTTGGCGTCAAAAAGCACCGAACTGGAAGAACCATCAGGTGCCATGCGCAGGATGACCGGCTGGTCGGGATCCGATTGGCTAACATAGAGTGTCTGGCTGTCTGGTGACAGCACGATGCCATTCGGGAAAGTCATTGTATCGATAAGGCGGGTGATTTCTCCATCTGGTGACAGACGGTACACGCCGTTGGCATCTTGCTCCTTCAGGGGAGAGTCATTCATGCCCTCCAGCCCATAGGGCGGATCGGTGAAGAACAGGCTTCCGTCAGGCCCTTCGACAACATCGTTTGGGCTGTTGAACTTCTTGCCATTGAACGTGGCGGCAATGATCTCACGATGCCCGGTTTCGAAGTCCATTCGTTCGACCGCGCGACGACCATGGTTGCAGATGAGAAGTGAGCCATCGTGAGAAATAGCCAATCCATTGGCGCCCGGTTCGCGGAAACCCGTCGCCTGCTCACGTGCAACGCCCGAAGGGGCCAGGAATTCCGTCGCGCCGCTGGCTTCTGACCATTTCCACGCAATGTTCTCCGGTACATCGGTAAAATACAGGCAGTTGCGTGCGCGATCCCAGACCGGCCCTTCACTCCATGTATAACCGGAGGCCAAAACCTCCAGTCTTGCGAAAATATCCAACAGGGAATGGGCTTCCGCATCGAAGATCTCGAGATCGGGATTGGACGCCTTTCCGATCGGAGTGGTGGCGCAAGCCGAAATCAGGGTGGCTGCGGCGGCAGACCCCATGAAGCCACGTCGCGTTTGTTTCATTCTACATGTGTCCTTGTGGCAATTGCGCTGGCTGGAACGTTCGTGTGGTAAGCCTGATCAATGATGACCTCCGCGCGCGCCCGAATGTCGTCAGCGGATGCACCCACCATGAATTCGATCTTACCGGGTTCTACGATCCAGCCGTCCCGTGCCGTGTAGTACGCCATCTGGTCGGGGGTCAGGGTGAAGCTCACTGTGCGGGATTCACCAGCCGGGATATGGACTCGCTTGAATCCGCGCAGTTCTCGTTTCGGTCGGGCAATCGTGGCGAGCGGATCACGCATATACAGCTGAATCACCTCATCAGAATCGACGTCTCCGGAATTTGTGACCTTGATGCTCAAGGTGAATTCATCTGCATCGGTTGTTGCGATCAGGTCACCATATTCGAAGCTGGAATAGGTCAGTCCATGACCGAAGGGGAAAAGCGGCGTGATCGGAATATCGATGAACCGGTTCGTGTCTTTCGACAGGTCCGGGTCAGCGGGGCGCCCACCGGGATATTCGGAATAGGTGTGCGGCACCGCACCGGTGCGTCGCGGAAATTCGATAGGTAGGCGACCCGCAGGGGAGACATCACCCCATATCACGTCAGACAGCGCGTTTCCGGCTTCAATGCCCAGCATCCATGTGTTGAGCACGGCATCAGCGGCTCCAACTTCCTGTTCCATTGCGAGCGGCCGTCCCGTCACCAATATGATCGTAACGGGTTTGCCGATCTCAAACATCGCCGCGGCGAGGGCGGACTGGTTCTGGGGAAGGGCAATATCTGAGCGGCTGCGCGCTTCCCCGGACAGGTCGAAATCCTCCCCGATCACCAAGAGAATATGATCGGCGGCCGACGCAATCTCCACAGCAGCCTCAATAGAAGAATCCGCGTCATTTGAAGGATGCGCGCCGGCTGCATATGTAATGGTGGTGCCGTCAGGAGCGTTTTGTTGCAGGCCCTCAAGCAATGAGACGACATCCTCGACCTTGCCTTGTGCACGCCAAGAGCCGAGCTGAGTCAGCTTGTCTTCCGCCAAGGCACCGATAACGGCGATTTTCTGAGGGGATTTGGAGAGTGGCAGAACCTGGTTTTCATTCTTCAAGAGCACCGTTGATTTCACCGCGGCTTCGCGTGCTGTGCGTCGGAATTCATGGCTCAGCAGAGTTGTCTTTTCCCGTTCTGCATCGTGATAGTCCATCGGTTCGTCAAACAGGCCCAATCGCTCTTTTGTCGTCAGTATACGGGCAACTGCCGCGTCGAGATCATGTGTCAGGCATTCATCTGACTGCACAGCGGTCTTGATCCTGGTTGGCAGGACCATGCTGGTCATGTCCATGTCGACGCCCGCGCGCAGGGCAAGCACTCCCGCCTGTTCTTCAGATTCGGCCACGCCGTGATTCATCAATTCAGCGACTGCATTCCAGTCGGACACGATCATGCCGTCAAAGCCCCACTCGCCCCGCAATACATCATCGATGAGATATTCATTGGCTGTGGACGGAACCCCGGCGACATCATTGAACGCCGTCATCATGGAGCCGGTGCCAGCCTTCGTGGCGGCGTAGAAGGGAGGCAGATAGGTTTCGAACAGGCTTTGATCGCTGATGTCAGCAGACCCATAGTCGCGGCCGCCAGTTGGGGCACCATATGCGCCGAAGTGTTTCGTCGCAGCGAGAATGGTGTTTGGGGCTGCCAGGCTTTCGCCCTGATAGCCCTCGACCTGCGCGACTGCCATACGAGACCCCAGATATGGGTCCGCACCAGCACTCTCGACGATTCTGCCCCATCGCGGGTCACGCGCAATGTCGACCATCGGGGCGAACGTCCAGTGAAGGCCTGCTGACGACGCCTCGTCAGCGGAGATGACGGCGGCTTCCCGCCAGACGTCTGGATCCCATGATGCCGCCATTGCCAGTGGTACCGGAAAAATCGTTCGGTAGCCGTGAACTACGTCCATCGCAAAGAGGAGCGGGATGCCCAGACGGCTTTCTTCAATGGCGACCTTTTGGAGCTCACCCAGCGGCTCAGCGCCCGCAACATGAAGATAGGAGCCAATCTCGCCATTCCGGACTTTGCCGAGTTCTTCAGGGGTGAGCTTTGAATTCAGCGACTTGCTGCGGCCACCTGCGGCCTGGTTTAATTGACCGAGTTTTTCATCAATAGTCATCTGGGCCACCAACGAACGTACGCGCTGTGATGCACTCGTCAGACTCACATTCGGCGTGCAGGCTCTGGCCTCGGAAATGTCAGAAACGACGGTGTCAGCGGGTGCGGTAGGCGCTTGCACAGGCGTGGCGCAAGCGGTCGCCAACAAGGTGGTCGCCAAGGCGCCAATCGCAAGCCGGCGCTTCGTGCCCGTGTAAGCATCGGTCATAATTCCCTCCCCATAAGTGTCGCGTCGACCGCGTTTCGTTAGCGCAATCATTGGGGGAGTGGCTATTTATGTCAACGCTAACATTTTCCCGTCCAAAAGAGTGTTCGATGTCTGTGACCGTTTAGTGCAGCGGGGCATTAGGTATACGTCAGGCTTTTACGAGGCCGATCTCGCGGAGCCGTTCCATGAGATAATCCTGAGCCGTGATCGGGGCTTCGGCTTTGCCGCCTTCAGCGACGCAGCCAGGTAGCGCTTCGATCAGGTAATCCTGATTGAAGTGCAAAAAGAAGGGCGTCGAGTAGCGCGGGAATTTTGCTCGCTCGGCAGATGGGTTAAGCACGCGGTGCGTTGTGGACGGCAGTACACCGCCCGTCAGGCGCTGTAGCATGTCTCCGCAATTGATGACCAGCGCGCCAGCGGGCGGATTAACGTCCAGCCATTCGCCTGAACTGTGCAAGACCTGGAGGCCGGCCTCCTCAGCACCCAATAAAAGCGTGATGACATTAATGTCCTCATGCGCGCCGGCGCGGACCGTGCCTGCGGGTGGAGGAGTTTGCTGCGGGGGGTAGTGGAGCAGACGCAGGATCGAGTTGCCGAAATTGACCTTGTCGTCGAACCAATCCTCGGCGAGCCCAAGATGCAAGGCGACACCTTCCAGAATTTCCCGGCCCATTTCATCCAGTGCATCAAAAAGTGCGGTTGTGGCTTCGTCAAAAGCAGGCACGTCGGGAACGCTGGGTGTGTCGGCCATCGTTGCGCGATAGGGGCTGTCCTCCGGTAGGGCGCGACCGGTATGCCAAAATTCCTTGAGATCGGCATGAGCGTTGCCCTTGGCGTTTTCCGTCCCAAAGGCCGTATAGCCGCGCTGGCCACCCCCTTGGCGTCCGTCATATTTCAGCTTTTCCGCGTCCGGCAGAGCAAAGAAAGCCTTGGTCGCATCCAGATTGCGGTCAATCACGCCCTGATCGACTGTATGGCCGGACACCACTGCGAACCCTGTCTCTCGAAAGGAGCGGCAGAGCGCATCTCCGAACGCTTTTTTATCGGATTTGAACAGGTCGAACGGGACGGGTTTGAAATAGTCGGTCATCATTATCGGGGTCTCTGGCAAGAATTAGAGGGGAGATTAGCACAGAGGGATGGGCCGACCATACGTAACGCCACATATGTAGCAGTTGTGCGTGCAATTGAGTTTGGCCGTGCTTTCGTGGAGATTTTGACGGCTCCACCGAATTCAGGGGCTTGCGATCAGGATGGGGTTTCTCTAGACCCCATATTCCGCGCTGGAGAGGTGGCCGAGTGGCTGAAGGCGCGCCCCTGCTAAGGTCGTCGGGGTGGCTCCACCTACCTGTATTATAAAGAGAAAATCTACAGTTTTGGAAGTTTCCCCCAGAAATCCCCCATGCATTTTTACTATAAAGTCCGTACACGTCGATAAGGGTTTCGAGTCTTCTCCATCCTCAATCACGGAACGCGATAAGAAATTTGCAAGATATTGATCTTTATCTCTCTTAGGTAGCACAGCTGCTTGTGCTGTGTCGAGAACTAGTAACAATTGTGTCTTGGTTTTGCTGACTGGCACCGCAGACGGGGGAAACAAATGAGACACAAGCCATTAGATTTACAGTCCGAAGTCAAAAGGGCCAATTTACCCGATGGCTTGAATGGCTTCCTGTTTCCAATGTTTGAGGCGGTTTCAAATGCGTTTCATTCTATCGAGGAACGCTGGGGAGATGATCTTGAGGGCCAAGGCCGTTTGGAAGTCCTTTTCGATGCTGAAAACAAGCAAATACAAGTTTCGGATAACGGAATAGGTTTCGACGACAACAATTTGTCATCGTTCTTGACGCCATTGACTGGAAAGAAATTTGAGCGCGGTGGTAAGGGGTTCGGACGCTTCATGGCGTTCAAGGTGTTCAAAGAAGTGTACTACTCTTCAAAACAGACCGCCAGCGATCAGCCTTTGCCGAATGGTGTCTACTTGTACGACCCCTTTTCAACAGAAGATAATTTGGTCCGTACCCTCAACGTCGCAGATAAAATTGTTCACGATGCCGATTGCGGTGTTGCGGTCATGTTGGGATCTCCTCTTAATGAATACGAGGACTATTTCAAACTAGACTCTAAAGACAGTGAACATAACGTGTCAGCAGAAGACGTTGTTGCGGCTGTGCTGGACCACTTCCTCATCGAGTTCCTCCAAAAGAAAGTCCCAAAGCACTTCATACTAACCATTCAGGATGTCCCATTTAATCTGTACCAGTACTTTAATGATGGGCTGTCCATTGCGGGTGAAAAAGCTGAATTTCTGCCGGTTGGGCAGGGTAGCAACTCGTTTGAGTTCACCTATTATAAAGTAGGGGCGGACCAAGCTAAGAAACATAGGCTGTATTTCTATGCGAACAATCGCGCAGCGAGCGAGCCTGAGAATATTTCTTCGAATCTGAATAAGCAGCCGTTCAGTGAAATAGTCGGCCAAGAAGAGAAAAGGTACTACTACCTAGTCGCCGTTTCGAGCGAATTTTTTAAGTCCTCTCAGTCTCGAGATCGGATTACGAACTTGCATGGAAAGATCGAATTCGACGGTAAAAAGAAATCAATCAAAGATCATCTCATTTCGCTGGCAAAAAAACACATCCTTGAAATCGAGGCCGAGTACACAGCTGGGCGCCGAAAAAAAATGAAAGAGGATGTTGATCACTTGATAGCGATCGATCCGTTGCTCAGGAGGGGTTTGGGTAACAAGACCAGTGCAGAATTTGTTCGAAAGAGAGCGATTACCGAAACCCGAGAACAGTTGGCGTCTGATCTGTTCATTGAGAGGTTCCGGCGTAAATTTGATTTCAGTAAGCTGGCCACAGACGCGAGTTTGGACAAATTAGTTTCAATCGTTCGTACACAAATTCCTGAAGATGCCAAAGAAGCACTGGCGGTCTACGTGGCTTATCGGAACCAAGTTATCCGCATATTTCGTGAGCTATTGAAAAAGCAGGAAGAGGGGCTGGCTACGGAGGATCAGGTACATCAGTTGATCTATCCAAGATACAAAGACAGCGAAGAAGTTGACTTTTCATCCCACAATCTCTGGCTCCTGGATGATGATCTCGCATATGCGCGATACATCTCTAGCGATCGCACGACTGAAAGCGCTGCACGAAATAAAGGAGAGTATGCGCACGACCTTTTGATCAACAATGAAAATGAACTGATGATTGTTGAGATGAAGAGGCCTCAAAAGAAAAGTTATGATGGCACGAAGGAAGAGAGTACGAACAATCCCATCGACCAGTTGAAACGGCAAGTTTCGGCTATAAGAAAAAAGCAGAAAGTTCTGACGTCTGGTGGACGAGAGGTTCAAATTCCTTCCGACTCCATGGTCCGGGGCTACATTCTGGCAGATTGGAATGACTCTCTCCAAACTTACCTTGAGCAAGAAGATTTCATCATAACGAACTTCGGTGGCCGAATGGCGTACCGTTATTATAACGCACTAAATATCATGATTGAGGTGCTGGCGTTTGATCGTTTGGTGGATCGAGCTTGCAACCGGAACGAGGCTTTTGTCCAGATGCTGGATGGGCGATCAAACTATGACAGAATACAAAATAGCCCGCTTAGCTCTGATTAGCGTTTAGGTACCAATCCGAATTTTCTTAATGGAATGCAGATTGCCGTCATCTCGATGCGCAATCGAGCAGATGAAGTGTTCGAAAGCTGTTCCATTTTCCCCCAGTTTTCCCCCACGTTCCACGTCTGTTCACGGCAATTGACGGCAATTGACAGCAATTCACGGCAATTGAGCCTTGCCCCAAATCCCCAATATATATAGGGATTTCAGGCGCTGGAGAGGTGGCCGAGTGGCTGAAGGCGCGCCCCTGCTAAGGGCGTATACGTTAACGCGTATCGAGGGTTCGAATCCCTTCCTCTCCGCCAGCCACCTGATGTGCTGATTTTGCTTAATAAAAACAGATAATTAGGGCGGCCACTATTTAGTGTGTAGGACAGCCGCCGTTTGAATTGTAGGACGCCTGAACGGTCAGCTCTTCTGCCGAGCACACATTGGGCAAATAAGGCCTCCATCAGAGAGTGGGTCTAAAAAAAGCCCAATCTACTGACGCTGAAATCTTTTGGCCGGTGGTGTCAGCGGAACCGGACTTGAGGTAACCAATCTTGGGGTTTAGCCTCAGGAAATGGTCAAAAACCCGTTTCGCTACTTCAAAACCTCACCTGAGATCATCCAACTCGCTGTACTCCTATATGCCCGCTTTCCGCTCTCACTTCGCAATATCGAGGATCTGCTCCACGAGCGCGGCATAGATGTCTGCCACGAAAGCGTCCGCCTATGGGTCGATCGGTTCGGGTCTTACTTCGCTCATAAGATCCGGAAGCAGCGTTCGGAATCCATGCGGCGCAGCCCGCAATGGCAGTGGCACCTGGACGAGGTCTTCGTGAAGATCCGCGGCGAGAGGCACTATCTTTGGCGGGCTGTCGACCACGAAGGCGAAGTTCTTGAGTCTTTTGTCACGAAGAAGCGCGACAAAGCCGCCGCGCTGAAATTCCTAAAGAAAGCAATGAAGAGATGCGGTAATCCACATGTCGTCGTGACAGACAGATGCTCTTCTTATCGGGCGGCTATGAAAGTGATTGGGAACGAGGGCCGCCAAGAGACTGGCCGGCATCTCAACAATCGCGCCGAGAATTCCCACCTGCCCTTTCGACGAAGAGAGCGAGCAATGTCGCGATTTCGTCGTATGCGAAGTCTGCAGAAGTTCGTTTCAATGCATTCGTCAGTGTACAATCACTTTAATTTCGAAAGGCACATCAACCCCAGAATTCAATTCAAACAGAAACGCGACGCCGCTCTTTGCAAATGGCGCGACCTTCTCGTCGCCTAGCACCTGCTCGTTCACGAATAATGGAGACGGGTTCGCGTTAGACTGACACCACCCAGTAAGTGTATCATCTTAACTGCGCGGTCCGTTGAAGGCCTCGTCGAGCAAATAACCTTCAAGAGTCTCAGCCATTCAATAGATTACCGCTTCACTATGTCCAAGCCGGAGGGAAATTGCTGTCTTTACATATAGACTAAATTGAGCTTTGGATCGTGACCATGCACCGTCTGGTAGCTCTTCTCTGTGCGATTTTCGCCATATCACCATTCCTGTCAGGGGCGGCGCATACGCGTGCGCATGCTGAAGAGCTGCATCATGTGATGCCAATCGATCATCATCTTGATGAGCAGGGCCTCGGTCATGACACTCTGTCCGATCTGGACGATGAGCACTCGCACGAGCTTGATCATGAGGATCACCCTGCGGAACTTCATTTTGTTGCGCTTGGCATTTCTTCACCGACTGGTCTCGTCAAGTCAGTTGTGCCTTTTGTAAGGCTTGTATCCGGTCCGCCATCCTATCGCGGACCCATCCGCCTGAAAGATCCGGATCCCGAACGAATTTCAGCCTGAACATAATATCGTACATTGTTACGCCATGCGGGCGTCCAATGTTTGCTTGTTCAGCCTGGAGTAAGTTTCATGGCACTTAAAATTATAGGCTGCGCCTTGATCATGGCGTTGCCACTTCTGTCGGTCAGCGCGCAGACATCCGCTTGTGAAGCAGGCGAAGATCTCGAAATTGTGACGTCCTCTCAAGCCATGCGGGCTGCACTTGACGCCGACTTGCGACCCATCCTGGCGGACAAGGGTGTGGCCCTGGCCCGCACGGAACGGACGATTGCTGCACTTCGCCCAATGGATACGATCAGTCTCGAAACGGAAAATTTTCCAGGCATCGGTCTGGCGGGCGAGATCGACAATCTGGAAGTGACAGGGCGATTCTCAAGGACGTGGGAGCGCGGTGGCAAAAGAGAGGCGCGCGAAGCGGTGGCGCGCGCAGGGATAGCCGTTGCAGAAACTGAGCGGAAAATCATCGAGCACGATATCGCTCACGCGATTGAGACGCTGTATGTTGAAGCTGTCCTCCTGGAGCGCCGAGCCGATCTCGCCTGCAAGCGGGTCGCGATTTCACGGTCTTTGAAGGAAATTGTTGATCGCCGCGTGGAAGCTGCCCGAGACCCACTTCTTGCGCAGGCGCGGTCAGTGACGGACCTCGCTAGGGCTGAGGCAGAAGCGCTTCAATACCACCGCCTCGCCGCCGAGCGGCGTATGACCATTGCCAGTATGTGGGGCAGGGCGGAGGATTTTGCGATCGAGCCTGGATTCATTGAGCGCCGCTTGAAATCAGGCCAGCTGGATATTCCAGGTGTGTACTCACCTGAATTCGAAAAACTGCAGGCGGAAGATCGCCGCCTTGCGGCTGAGACAGAACTTCGAAGGGCGGAAGCAGTGCCAGATGTGACTTGGAGCGCGGGTGTTCGGAAATTCGGATATCGAGAAGACATTGGCGTCATCGCCGGTGTCTCCATCCCTCTGGGTACGCAGAGTCAGTCAGCTGCCAAAGTTGCCAAACACCGGGTTCAACAAGAACTCGTCGCTGTCCGCGAACGTGTGCTGCGCCAGCAATTGCTGCGTCAGGCAGTCAACTATCAGCGCGCGGCGCAAAACGCGCAGGCCAGCATACGAGATATAGATGACGTTTTACTTCCTGAAGCGATCCGCGCGCTTGATCTGGCCCAAGAGGGGTATGACCGCGGCGCATTTTCGTACCTCGAAATCATCGATGCGCAGCGAACACTTGCTGAACTGCGTGAACAGCGTCTCGGCCATATCGAGACCTTCATCCTGAACGAAGCTGCTCTTTCCCGCGTCACGGGCCGGGAAGACTGGCAGTCCATCGTGGAGACTGCACAATGAATCCTCGCATTCTTTATCCTGTTGCCGCTGCAGTAATTGCAGCGCTGATGACCCTCACCGGCTGCGGCAGCCAGAATTCAGCGCCAGGCGATGGCGACAATATTCATACTGGGGCCGGAGAATCTGAAACTGCGGAAGGGCCTCATGGAGGACGTCTGTTGGAAGAAGGGGATTTTGCGCTGGAAATGACGATTTTTGAGTCAGGTGTCCCGCCTGAGTATCGAATTTATCCTTTCCTTGCAGGTGAACCTGTTGATCCGTCCCATGTCGCGCTGACAGTTCGCCTCGACCGACTTGGAGACGAGGAGGATATTTTCGAATTCTCTCCGGTTCAGGATTATCTGAAAGGCGACGGTGTCGTTACCGAACCGCATTCATTCGAGGTCTTCGTCGACGCCCAACATCAGGGCACGTCTTACTCTTGGAGTTATGAATCCTTCGAGGGCCGCACCACGATTGCCGACGACACAGCTGTGTCCATGGGTGTCGAGACTGAAATTGCCGGTGCTGCGGTGATCAGGGACATAATTCCTCTCTCGGGCGTGACGGCCCTCTCGCCATCTGCGACCGCGGAGGTTCGGGCCCGCTACCCCGGTCCAGTCCAGTCGGTCAGCGTCGGCGTGAATGATATGGTTCGCAAGGGACAGACGCTGGCGCGCGTCGAAAGCTCCTCCAGTCTTCAGAGTTATTCGGTCACCGCGCCGGTATCGGGGACAATCCTTGAACGCAACACCAATGCGGGCGATGTCGCGGGCGATCAATCTCTCTTCACGATCGCTGACCTCAATCAGTTGGAGGCGCGTCTGCACGTCTTCCCTAACGATGCAGGGAAGGTGAAAACAGGTCAGAGCGTCCGCATGGGTATTGCTGGGTCTGACCCCGAGTTTGCGTCAGAGATCACCCGCTTTCTGCCGATATCGGGCGAAAATACGCAGACTCGTATCGCCGTAGCCCCCGTGCCGATCGAAGCGGCAATGACCCCTGGCATGCGGGTCATGGCGAGCGTTGTGACCGGAGAGTCTGAAGTGCCGCTCGCCGTGAGAGAATCCGGGCTGCAGAGCTTTCGTGACTTCACCGTGGTCTACGCAAAAGTGGGCGAGACCTACGAGGTCCGGATGCTCGACCTGGGAGAGAGCGATGGTGAATTTGTCGAAGTCCTTGGCGGGTTAGATCCCGGCACTGAATATGTCAGCGCCAATTCCTTCCTCATCAAAGCCGACATTGAAAAGTCCGGCGCCAGCCACGACCATTAGGAGACAGCCATGCTTGAGAGCATCATTCGATTCTCGATCAGCCAGCGCTGGTTGGTCCTTGCTGTTGTATTCGGACTTGCCGCACTCGGCATCTACAATTTCAACCGGCTTCCGATCGATGCCGTTCCTGACATCACAAATGTCCAGGTGCAGATCAACACGGAAGCCCCCGGCTATTCGCCTCTGGAAACCGAGCAACGCATCACGTTCCCGGTAGAGACCGCCATTTCGGGTCTTCCTGATCTTGACTATACACGGTCGGTTTCCCGCTACGGATTGAGTCAAGTGACGGTGATCTTCGATGATGGCACCGACATCTACCGCGCCAGACAACTGGTTTCAGAAAGAATCCAGTCGGTTCGAGCCACACTTCCGGAAGGCGTGTCGCCTGAACTCGGTCCTATCGCAACGGGGCTGGGCGAAATTTACATGTACATCCTTTCGGCTGAGCCGGGCGCACTCACTGAAGATGGCGCACGGTACACGGCGATGGATTTGCGCACGCTCAATGACTGGGTGGTCTTGCCTCAGCTGCGCACGGTCGAAGGCGTGACGGAAGTCAACACGATCGGCGGGTTCAAGAAGGAAATCCATATCCTGCCAGATCCGGCAGCCCTCGCCGGATTCGATCTAACGCTAGACGATATCATCGGCGCTGTGGAAGCGAATAATGCGAATACCGGCGCAGGCTATATTGAACGTCATGGTGAGCAGAACCTGATCCGGGTTCCCGGTCAGGCGAATTCGCTTGACGATCTTCGCAACATCACCGTGAAAGACACCGGCGCCTTCGGGATCCGGTTGTCAGATGTCGCAGAAATAACCATCGGTGAAGAACTCCGGACTGGCGCTGCAACCCAGAACGGTGAGGAAGTTATTCTTGGTACCGCCTTCATGCTGGTCGGCGAAAACAGCCGCACAGTATCAGTCGCAGTTGACGAGCGGGTGGACGAAATCCGGCCTGGTCTGCCTGATGGCGTCCAGATCACGCCGGTCTATAATCGCACGACCCTGGTCGATGCGACGATCGCAACCGTCGAGAAGAATCTGGCTGAGGGTGCGTTACTGGTTATTCTCGTCCTGTTTCTCCTGCTCGGAAATATACGGGCAGCACTCATAACGGCGGCGGTCATTCCCGTGGCGATGCTGATGACTATCACGGGGATGGTCGAGAACAATGTGTCGGGCAATCTGATGAGCCTCGGCGCGCTCGATTTCGGCCTGATCGTTGATGGCGCTGTTATCATTGTCGAAAATTGCCTCCGGCGATTTGCGGAGAAGCAGGGGAGCCTCGGTCGCTTGCTGACCCGCGAAGAGCGATTTTCCCTGGCAGCCGAAGCGTCCAGTGAAGTGATCAAACCATCGATATTCGGCGTGATCATCATCACGGTGGTGTATTTTCCAATCTTTGCCCTGACGGGGATCGAAGGGAAGATGTTCCACCCGATGGCCTTCACCGTGGTTCTGGCGCTCACCTCGGCCCTGATTCTCTCGCTGACTTTCGTGCCAGCTGCCGTCGCGCTTATTGTCCGCGGCAAAGTCACGGAGAAGGAAAGCCGCCTGATGAGGGGGGCAAAGTGGCTTTACCGGCCGGCTCTTAGCTTCGCGCTACGTGTTCGATACGCTATTGTGATCGGAGCCGTTGCGCTCGTCGGCATCGGTGGCTGGGGGGCAACCAAGCTAGGTTCGGAGTTTATTCCAAACCTTGATGAAGGCGATATAGCCCTCCACGCTTTGCGCATTCCAGGCACAAGCCTGACTCAGGCGATTGAAATGCAGGAAATGCTCGAAGCGAGGATCGTGCAGGTCCCGGAGGTCGAACGCGTTTTTGCCAAGATCGGCACGCCTGAAATTGCGACCGATCCGGTGCCTCCGAGTGTGGCAGACACATTCGTGATCATGAAACCACGTAAGGAATGGCCGGACCCCAGAAAGCCAAAATCGCAACTTGTCTCCGAGCTACAGGCAGTGGTCGAACAGATACCTGGCAGCAAGTATGAGCTGACCCAGCCGATTGAAATGCGGTTCAATGAGCTGATTTCAGGGGTCCGCGCAGATGTCGCCGTGAAAATCTATGGCGATGATCTGGAAACACTGGAAGCGACAGCCGATCGGATTCAGGAGATCGTAACCGGCACGGCTGGCTCCGCCGATGTGCAGCGCGAACAAGTTACGGGCCTGCCTATCTTGTCAATTCGCCCTGACAGGGATGCGCTTGCAAGATACGGATTGAACGTCGGTGACATCCAGGCAGTTGCGGCAACGGCGCTGGGGGGGCAAGTCGCCGGACGTTTTTTCGAAGGCGACCGCCGCTTCGATATCGTTGTCAGATTCCCCGAATATTTGCGTACGGATGTTGTGGCGATCCAGCGTCTGCCTGTCCCTCTGCCGGAAGGCAGACGGTCCGGCGATGGCGTTATGTTCGTGCCTCTGTCTGAAGTAGCGAGCGTCGACATCGCCCCGGGCCCCAATCAGGTCAGTCGCGAGAACGGCAAGCGCAAGCTTGTTGTCACCTCAAATGTGAGAGGTCGGGATCTTGGCTCATTTATCACCGAACTGCAGGATCGCGTATCGGACGGCGCTGACCTCCCAGCCGGCTACTGGATCGAATATGGCGGAACGTATGAACAGCTTGTCTCTGCCAGTCAGCGCCTGTCGGTTGTAGTGCCCATCGCGCTGCTGATGATTTTCGGTCTGTTGCTGATGCTGTTCGGCACCCTGAGGGATGCCGCGATCGTCTTCTCGGGAGTCCCTCTCGCACTGACGGGAGGCGTGGCAGCGCTCGCCTTGCGCGACATGCCATTCTCGATATCCGCGGGCGTTGGATTTATCGCCCTCTCCGGCGTCGCCGTGCTCAATGGTGTGGTAATGCTCAGTTTCATTCGCCAGCGCCGCGAACGGGGAGAGGCCTTGGACGAGGCGATCTATGAAGGGGCTTTGCAACGGTTGAGGCCGGTGCTCATGACCGCGCTCGTTGCCAGTCTGGGATTTATTCCGATGGCGTTCAATGTCGGGCTCGGCAGCGAGGTTCAACGACCTCTTGCGACAGTGGTGATCGGCGGAATTTTCTCCTCAACGCTTCTCACCTTGCTCGTTCTGCCAGCGCTCTACCGAATTGTTCATGGGGGAGAGAAAAGCTCACGACGTGAACCGTTGCTGGCGGACGAGCCGGTGCCAGCGGAATAGGAAGGGCCCTTCAGGCACACTTTCATGCTGGGTATTCTCACTGATCGTACCTATCGGCACCTTTTCCTTGCGCAGCTGGTTGCCCTGATTGGCACCGGGCTACTCACCGTTGCGCTCGGCTTGCTCGCTTTCGAGCTTGCAGGAAACGAGGCCGGGCAGGTGCTCGGCATCGCGCTTGCGATCAAGATGGTGGCCTATATCGCGATCGCTCCAGTCGTGGGGGCCTTCTCGTCCCGGCTCCCCCGCAAGACGTTTCTCGTGGCACTGGATATCGTACGGGCTGGCGTTGCGCTGTTCCTCCCATTCGTCACGGAGGTCTGGCAGATTTATGGATTGATCTTCGTCCTGCAATCGGCCTCAGCGGCCTTCACGCCGACTTTCCAGGCCTCGATCCCCGATATCCTGCCTGATGAGGAAGATTATACGAAAGCGCTCTCGCTCTCCCGTCTTGCGTACGACATGGAGAGCCTCACCAGTCCCCTGATCGCCGCCGCGTTCCTCACGGTGATCTCGTTCAACGGTCTGTTTGCAGGAACAGCAATTGGTTTCGTCGGCTCGGCGATCCTTGTACTAAGGTCGGGACTGGCCATAGGCCGCGCTGCAAAATTCCATAGCGGCGGGGTCTGGGCTCGCACCAGTCACGGCATGGTCATGTATCTGAAGACGCCTCGCCTTGTCGGATTGCTGGCGGTCACCCTCTCGGCCGCGGCGGCTGGATCTATGGTCACCGTCAACACCGTCGTCATCATTCGCGAGGAACTGGCGCTTTCCCAAGCCGCCTATGCGATTACGCTGGGCGCGTATGGCCTGGGCTCGATGCTCATTGCGCTGTCAGTCTCCAGTATTCTTCGAAAGCTAACCGACCGGACGGCGTTGCTGGCCGCCTCGGCCTTTCTGACAGGCCTTCTGGCCGCACTTGCCGCGCTGACCCTCTTGATGGGAATTCAATGGCCGATCATTCTTGGCGGCTGGTTATGTCTGGGGGCGGCCTATTCCTTGTGTGTGACTCCTGCCGGTCGACTGCTCAGGCGCTCATCTCATGCCGACAACCGCACCACAATTTTCGCGGCGCAATTCGCGCTCAGCCATGCGTGCTGGCTAATTGCCTATCCCCTGGCAGGCTGGCTAGGTGCGTCGCTTGGCCAGTCAGCAGCCTTTGCCGGTCTCTGCGCTCTTTCCCTCGCGGGCCTGGTAATTGCGGCGCGCGTCTGGCCAAGGCGCGATGTTACGCAAATCGTTCACGCGCATCCAGACCTTCCTGCCGACCATCCGCACATACGCGACGGTCATCAGCCCGACGAACCCGTCCATACTTTCGTGATCGACGATATCCATACTCAGTGGCCAAAGCCGACCTGAAAGGAAAGTATAGCTTTAAGTAGACAGCTTTTTACAGGGATCAGTTCACGGAATAGGTTGTGCTTCGCCCATCTCCAGATCGTCTGCACCGGGTCAATTTCCGAAATCATCGAACGCTATGCGGCTGTCCGGCACGTTCAGAGATTTTAACAAAGACAGAACCGCCGCCAGCATGGGTGGAGGACCGCATATATAAAAACTACACGCGTCGAGATCGGGATGTGAGGTGATACACTGATCGCGAACCAATTCATGGATCAAGCCGCGCGGACCAGACCAGGTATCCGTTTCCGGTGCGTCTGACAGGGCCACATGCCAGGAGAAATTTGGATATGCTGCCACAAGCTCTTCCAAATCTTCCTGATAGGCTAGGTGTTCCTGTGTTCTGGCCCCATACCAGAACGATATCCGCGAAGATGTGCGTTTTACCTTGAGCTGATCGAGGATCATGGATCGGATCGGCGCGATCCCCGCGCCGCCTCCAATGAAGATGATTTCATCGGCATCCTCATTGATATGAAAATCCCCAAACGGCCCACGCAGATGCAACGTATCACCGCTCTTCCGCGTGAGCAGGAATGCAGATCCGACTCCCACCGGGACGTCCATCATACCGATTTTGGGGAGCGCGAGGCGAATGCTCAACTTGACCTTGTTCCCAAACTCGCCCGGGGCGTTTGCGAGGGAATAAGTCCGGAAGACCGGGACATTGGTGCCGAACGTCTTTGCGGCGCCAGACCTTTCCCACTGCGCCTTCACCTGATCAGGCAGGTCCAGCTCATCGAGACAGGATGTAAAGGGCGGAATTTCGACTTGAACATAGCTACCGGCCCGGAAGTCGAGCGGCGTGGGAAGCGACAGGCACAACTCGTACATGTCCGGCGTGATGAAGGTGGAAGAGACGACGACTGCTTTGATGTCAGTTGCGTCTAGCAGGCCATGCGGTAGCGTCACCGAAAGAGGGGAGGTGATCTGGTGCTGGCATGCCAGCCGGTATCCTTCCTCCAGCTCGGCGTCCGGTATTTGCCGGCGGTCAGCCGGGAGGATCGGGAGATCCGGGCCAATCCGGACCCGGCAGAGGCCGCATGTGCCACCGCCGCCGCAAGTGGAAGGAAGCGGGTAACCTTCAGTGCCCATCGCTGTGAAGAGTGACTGCATGGGTCGGGCGTCGACGGTCCGGATCGTGCCGCCTTCACTGTCAGAGAGGGCCAGGGCGAAGGTGTGCTTCCGTAAGCGCCATCTGCCGATGACATTGAAGTCGTTCCGTCTGAAACTGTCCCACCACAGAGCAATCCCGCTGAAGCCGAGCCAAAGCACAACGAGCGCGGTCAGGATGATGAGCGGGTGATTGAAGCTGGATCGGCTGACATAGTCCATGATGTGGACCATCCAGAAGACGTCGAACGTTCTCCAATAATTGTTCCGCCTCTCGAGAATCTCGCCATTCGAAGCCGAAACATAAAGGCTCGTCTGCTCGGGGTCGGAGAAGTCGATCCGCCAGGCGGGTGGGGCGTGGTCGCGAATTTCCAGCGTGGACTCGGTGAGAAGACGGGTCCGACTGATCTCGCCCGGGCCGGAATAATCCTTGAGAGCGATGTCGCCAGCGAGCGCTTCGCTCACAATGATTGTGTTACCGGTCACCGCTTCGCCAAGTGTTGAACCGTCCGGCGTGACCGTTTCGAAGACCGCGCGCCCATTGAGGTTTTTGAGACGGATCTCGCGGATATCGCCGCGGCCCAAGGCATCAGGCTGGCCGATCTCGGCACCGGCAAGCTCGCTGAGCGGGGTGGGGGCCGCGGGTGCGGCCTTGTGATGGTGGCCAACAACCTTGCTGTGAGGAAGAATGGCCATGCCGAGGCCGCTCAGCATCCAGAGAGCAAGCTGAATGCCCAGGATCAATGCGATCCATTTATGGCCCTGTCGAATGATCGCCATCATGACAGGGACCCCCGGCGGCGCCTGAAGCTGAAAAAGAGCAGCCACATTCCAAGGACCGAGAGCACAAGGCCGAGGCCGGCTGAAATCCGTAGAAGGGTATTGTTCACGTCTGCGCGTTCTTCATAGTCCATGATGTGCAGCATCCAGGCGAAATCGAAGATACGCCAGTATGTGTGGCGTCTGGTAATCAGCGACCCGTCATCCGGTGAGACATAGAAGGCGGTTGATCCGGCATCGTCGAAATCCACGCGCCATAAAGGAAGTGGCCGGGACTGGATTTCTGTCGGCGCCTCTTCCGCATCCACCAATAGCCTGGCCGAGGCTATGTCGGCCGTCCGGGTATAGTGGTATCGCGCGACAGCGATTGCATCGTCTTGCGTGAGCGGAGAAATTTGGCGACCGGTTTCCGCATCCACAAGATGTGATCCGGCCGGAGATCTCACCCGGAAAACGGGTTGCCCAATCCAGCTCGCGAGGACAATTTCGCTGGCGTCCGGATAGTCATCGACCACGTCTTGGAATGTGACGCTTGGCTCATAATCTGCGCCAAGCCTCGCAGCCATGTTCTGAACGAGGTGGTCACCATGAATGAAATCAAGATTTATCACCACCATGTAAACACCTGTCGCGAGCCAAAGCATGACTTGCGCGCCGATGATGAGCGACAGCCATTTGTGCCACTGGCGCACTCTGAATGCGATATTTTTACCCACGAATGACCGTCCTGAGCTAGGTGTAGTAGAGGGAGAAGGCGTGCTTCGCTTCGATCAACGCGCAAGAATGCCGGGCAGGTTGAGCTGTCTCTCACGGGCGCAGTCAATCGCGTCGTCATACCCTGCATCTGCATGGCGCATGACCCCGGTGGCCGGGTCGTTCCAGAGTACTCGCCCAATCCGGCGGGCCGCATCTTCGGTTCCGTCCGCGACGATGACCATGCCAGCATGTTGAGAATAGCCCATGCCGACGCCGCCGCCATGATGCAGGCTGACCCAGGTCGCACCGGATGCCGTATTGAGAAGGGCATTGAGCAGCGGCCAGTCAGAGACGGCGCTTGAGCCGTCGCGCATCGCCTCGGTCTCGCGATTGGGACTGGCCACGGACCCGCTGTCGAGATGATCGCGGCCGATGACCACCGGGGCCTTCAGTTCGCCATTGGCAACCATTTCATTGAAGGCCAGACCAAGGCGGTCCCGGTCGCCGAGGCCGACCCAGCAGATGCGGGCAGGCAGACCCTGAAACGCGATGCGTTCGCGAGCCATATCCAACCATCGATGCAGGTTGTGGTCGTCAGGAAGCAGTTCCTTGACCTTCTGGTCTGTCTTGTAGATGTCCTCCGGGTCGCCTGACAGGGCAACCCAGCGGAACGGACCGACCCCCCTGCAAAAGAGCGGCCGGATATAGGCCGGGACAAATCCGGGAAAATCGAACGCGTTCTCGAGGCCTTCATCGAAGGCGACCTGACGGATGTTGTTGCCATAGTCGAGTGTGGGCACGCCCTGATGCCAGAAGTCCAGCATCGCCTGAACCTGTACCTTCATCGATATGCATGCAGCCTGCTTCACTGCCTCTGGATCGGCGACCTGCTTTTGTTTCCACTCGGACAGCGACCATCCGGAAGGCAGGTAGCCATTGACCGGATCATGGGCGGACGTCTGGTCTGTGACAAGGTCCGGGCGGATGCCCCGCTTTACGAGTTCAGGAAAGATATCAGCTGCATTGCCGCACAAGCCCACGGACTTGGCCTCACCAGATTTGGTCCATGTCTCGATCAGCGCGAGGGCCTCATCCAGACTATCCGTCTTTTCGTCAAGATACTTGGTGCGCAACCGGAAATCTATGTGGTCGGGATCACATTCAACTGCGAGACAGCAAGCCCCCGCCATGACGGCCGCTAGTGGCTGGGCACCGCCCATGCCGCCGAGGCCGCCCGTCAGGATCCAGCGGCCTTTGAGGTTTCCATCATAATGTTGCCGGCCAGCTTCCACGAATGTCTCGTAGGTGCCCTGAACGATGCCCTGCGTGCCGATATATATCCATGACCCCGCTGTCATCTGACCGTACATCATGAGCCCTTTCTTATCGAGCTCATTGAAGTGTTCCCAGTTTGCCCACTTTGGAACGAGATTCGAGTTGGCGATGAGAACCCTGGGCGCGTCGCCATGTGTGCGGAAGACTCCAACCGGCTTTCCGGACTGGACGAGCAGGGTCTCATCCTCCTGCAGCGTCTTGAGCGTTTCCAGAATCTGATCGAAGTCCTTCCAGGTCCGCGCTGCGCGGCCAATGCCTCCGTATACAACAAGCTCGTCCGGGTTTTCTGCGACATTACGATCGAGATTGTTCTGTAGCATTCGGAAGGGCGCTTCAGTGGTCCAGGACCGGCAAGTCAGGTCCGACCCGGTCGGGCTGGCAATATCGCGTCGGTTTTTCAGCGTCATGTCCAAGGTATTCTCCATTAAAGCGATGCCTGAGCCGTGGTGGAGACGGTGATCAGGATTGACTGAAGCAGGGACCGAAACTTGTCGGCCCGGGGGATGGAATAGTCGAAAGGAGGTGTTTCGGAGGTGAGGTAGCAGCGCTGCGCGAGCTCCATCTGAATGGCGTGCACCCCCTCTGCCGGCTTGCCATACTGGCGCGTGGTCCAGCCCCCTTTGAAGCGGCCATTGACAACATGCGTGTAGTGAGACGTGCTGGCGCAAATGTCCGCGACAGCCCGGGTCAGGACGGGCGCGCAAGTGGTGCCATTATTGTCACCGACATTCAGATCCGGAAGGCGATCGTCGAACAGGAACGAGATTTTCGACCGAATTGAATGGCAGTCATACAATACAGCGAAGCCATGCAGTGCCTTGATCCTTTCGATCTGCACACTGAGCGCAGTGTGGTATGGACGGTGGTAGTCATTGATTCGGTCTGCGACCTCGTCATCCGTGGGCGCGGTCTGCCAGATAGATTGGCCGTCGAACGTGAAAGTCGGCACAAGACCTGTGCTGTTCTGACCGGGATACAGAGAGGCACCGTCAGGCGGACGATTGGCGTCTATCACATAGCGACTGAAATTCGCACGCACGATTGTGGCGTCGGCCAGAAGGCCGTCATACAATCGCGGAATGTGCCAGTCGGTGTCGAGCAGCCGACGACCTGTGTCATTCAGGGCCTGGAAAATTGGTTCGGGAACATAGGTCCCTGAATGCGGCTGGCCCAGAATGACGGGCCCCTGACCCTGAACAATTGTTACCGGAGTCATGGCGTCATCTCTATCGCTGTAACGCCTTGCTGGACGTCGCAGAGCGCATCGCCAGACAGGACAAGCGTCTTCATCGCCTCGATATCGGGGCTGATCATCCGCTCATCATCGAAGGGGGCTGCGTGATTGCGGATTGTTCGGATTGCATGCTGGAGGCTGGGGCTTGTCGCAAGCGGCGTGCGAAACTCAACGCCTTGTGCGCCGCATAGCGCTTCAATGCCGAGTATCCCCGCCAGATTTTCGTTCATTTCAAGCAATCGGCGCGCCGCATGGCAGGCCATGGACACATGGTCTTCCTGATTGGCGGAGGTCGGTGTGGAGTCGACGGAACGGGGATTCGACATCGCCTTATTTTCGCTCATCAAGGCGGCTGATGTGACCTCCGCGATCATCAAGCCCGATTTGAGGCCGGGATCGAGCGCAAGAAATGCAGGAAGCCCAAAGCTGAGGCTGGGATCCACAAGCATGGCAATTCGGCGCTGGGCGATGCTGCCGATTTCCGCTATGGCGATGGCCGTCTGGTCTGCAGCAAGTGCCACGGGCTCTGCGTGGAAATTGCCGCCGGAAACGATGTCGCCATCAGACAGGACGAGCGGATTGTCCGTCGCGGCATTCGCCTCGATTTTCAGGGTAGCCGCGACCTGGCGGAGCTGGTCCAGGCAGGCGCCGATGACTTGGGGGGCACATCTCAGGCAATAAGGATCCTGAACGCGCTCATCGCCGGTCAGATGACTTTCGCGAATTTCTGAGCCGGCAAGAAGTTCGCGTAGCCGCCGCGCACTGTCGATCTGGCCGCGATGGCCGCGCAATTGATGGATCTCATCATGGAAGGGGGCGCTTGAACCCATGGCGGCATCGATTGAAAGCGCGGCAGTTGTCAGAGAACAGAGGGCCAGTCGCCAGGCACCGAACAGGCCAGCGAGCGCGAGCGCGGTAGACGCCTGGGTGCCGTTGAGAAGCGCAAGACCTTCCTTGGCCTGAAGCTCGAAGGACGCGATGCCGGCCATTTGCAATGCCCGACCGGCTGGTATCCTTTCACCCTGATAAAAGACGTCGCCTTCCCCTATCAGGGCAGCGGCCATATGGGCGAGCGGCGCCAGATCACCCGATGCCCCGACAGACCCTTGTGCGGGAATAACCGGTATGATGTCCGCGCTGTAGACTTGCTGGATCCGGTCGACCAGTTCGACGCGAACGCCGGAGGCGCCTCGGGCAAGCGAAATGCATTTCAGCGCCATCATCAGACGGACGATATTCGCCGGCAAAGGCTCGCCAATGCCGGCTGCGTGCGAGCGGACGAGATTCTTCTGCAACAGGGCCAGGCTGTCCCCATTGATCCTGACGGAAGCCAGCTTGCCAAAGCCTGTATTCACGCCGTAAATTGTCTCGCCCTCCCCAATCCGCCGGGAGAGCGTCCCCACAGAGTCGGCAATCCGGGGATAGGCGCCGGGATGAATCTGGAAATGGGTGGAGTGCCTGTAGAGGGACTCCAGATCATCGAGTGACACCTTGCCGGGCTCAAATTGAACCATCACATATAATTCCTGTTCGAGAGACGCATATGGAGCGGGCTGCGGCCGATCCAGTAGGAAAGGTCGGCGGGGTGCGCGACGTCCCAGACGGCCAGTTCGGTCTTGGCCCCTTGCGTGATTTCACCATACATCCCTGCCAGTCCGAGCGCCTTTGCGGCGTTCCGGGTCGTGCCGGCCAGTGCCTCTTCAGGAGTCAGGGAGAATTGGATACAGGCCATGTTCATCGCAGCAAGAAGCGAGGACAGGGGAGAGCTGCCTGGATTGCAGTCGGTCGCGATGGCTATGTCGACCCCATGCTTGCGAAGGGCGGCGATGGGCGGCAGCTTCGTTTCCCGGAGCGTATAGAAGGCGCCGGGCAGGAGGACAGCCACGGTTCCGGCGCGGGCAAATTCCGGAACATCCGTCTCTGACAGGAATTCGAGATGATCCGCCGAAAGGGCCGAATACCGCGCCGCCAGCAAGGCGCCTTTCAGATCTGAAATCTGTTCGGCATGCAGCTTCACAGGCAGTCCGAGTGAAGCTGCAGCCTGAAAGACGCGCTCGATCTGAGCCGGGGAAAAGCCGATTGTTTCACAAAACCCGTCTACCGCATCGACCAGGCCTTCCTCTGCGGCGCGGACCAATCCCGGAATGGCAACCTCGTCGATATAATCATCAGGCCGGTTCTTGAAAGCTGGAGGGAGGGCATGCGCGGCCAGCCAGGTCGTGACGATTTTCACGGGCCGCAACGCTTCGAGCTTTCTGGCCACCCGGAGCATGCGAATCTCGTCTTCTATGGTGAGCCCGTATCCCGACTTCACTTCCACGACGGCAACCCCGTCGCTGATCAGGTCATCAAGGCGTCGCAGGGATGCGGACACCAGTGCCTCAAAGCTGGCAGTGCGGGTCGATTCGACCGTGGAGTTTATGCCGCCGCCGCTTCTGGCAATCTCTTCATAGCTCACCCCCTGAAGACGCTGTTCGAATTCCTTCGCGCGATTGCCGCCGAAGACCAGATGCGTGTGACAATCAATAAGCGCAGGCGTCACGAGTCGGCCCTGCAAGGATTGCTCTGCCATTTCGCTTCGTTTGCCTGGGACCGCGCCAGAGCGGCCGACCCATTCGATCAGGCCGTCGCGTTGGAGAATCGCGGCATCCTCGATCAGTCCGTAACTCGGCCGACCGGATTCCATGGTGGCAACAGTGCAATCGGTGAACAGGGTGGGTCGTGTCATCGCTCTTGTCTTATGGCAGCAACATATTTATATGTACACACATAATAAAAGGGCGTGCAAGACAAGATGACCATCGAAATTTCTGCCAGTCAGATGCTGTCCGCCAGAGGGTGGCTGCATGATGCCAAGATCAGTATCGACGCCGAAGGATATGTGGTCGACATTGCGCCAAATGATGGTCAGTGCGACCATTCCGTAGGCGTTCTTCTGCCAGCCATGGGCAACGTTCACAGTCACAGTTTCCAGAGGGCCATGGCCGGGCTGGCTGAGCGTCGCGGACCGACAGCAATCGATGATTTCTGGACCTGGCGTCAGGTCATGTACCGGTTTCTGGAGCTTCTTTCTCCTGATGACATCGAAGTCATCGCGGCTCAAGTCCAGATGGAAATGATGGAGGCGGGTTATGCGGCGCAGGCAGAATTCCATTATCTTCATCATGCGCCCGGCGGCAAGATTTACGACCAACTCGACGAGACGTCCCTGAGGCATTTCAAGGCCGCCGAGCTCACCGGCATCGGCTATACTCATCTTCCGGTTCTTTACATGCAGGGCGGGCTTGATGGGCGCCCGCTGGAGGGGGGGCAAACACGGTTTGGCTGCGATCTCCAGCAATTTTCGGACCTTTATGAATCTCTCGCGGCGCGGCTCGGGGGCATGCCGGACGACTTCAAACTCGGTGTGGCGCCGCATTCGCTACGCGCCGTGTCATCAGAAGGCTTGGAGTTGGCGCTCAGCCTCTCCCCGATCGGGCCAATCCATATACATGCCGCAGAACAGATCGGCGAGGTGAGGGAAGTGGTCGAAATTCTGGGCTCCCGACCCGTACGCTGGCTTCTCGATCATATGCCCGTCGATGCGCGCTGGTGCCTGATCCATGCCACACAGATGGAGCCGGAGGAGACGCTGGCTCTGGCCAGGTCCGGGGCGGTGGCTGGGATTTGCCCGATTACCGAGGCCAATCTCGGGGACGGAATCTTTGATGGGCATCGCTTTCTGGGCGCGGGTGGAATGATTGGGATTGGTTCGGATTCGAATGTCAGGATTGGTCTCACCGAGGAGCTTCGGATGCTCGAGGTCTCGCAGAGGCTTCGGGATGGTAAGCGATCGATTCTCACAGATGACCAGACATTGTCGAATGGACGGTATCTGTACGAACGCGCCGCGCGAGGATCGGCGCGCGCCCTCGGGCGGAATGCGGGGCGGATTGAAGTCGGCGCCCTGGCAGATTTTATCGCGCTCGACCTCAATTCACCTGTCCTGGGTGCCTTGCGGGAGGACGCAATCCTTGACGCATGGATTTTTGCGGGCACGGATGACATTGTTACTCATGTCTGGTCGGCGGGGCGGCATATGGTCAGGGACGGGGCTCATGTGAACCGCCACGAGATACAGGCGGCATATTCCGAGCTGAATGTCCGATTGAGGGGGAGACTATGACCAAGATGACGCACCAAATCATTCGCCAATCCATTCTCGAGCGGATTCAGAAGGGGGAGTGGGGGCTCGGGGATCTGATCCCGGGCGAGGCGTCCCTCGCCGAAGAATACGGGTGTGCCCGCACAACGATCAATCGCGCGCTGCAGGGGCTCGCAGATGAAGGTCTTGTCGTTCGCAAGCGGAAAGGAGGAACGCGGGTCTGCAACATGCCTGTCCGACAAGCTAGGTTCGACATTCCAATCGTGCGTGAGCAGGTGGAAGCATTTGGCGGGCATTATCGCCATCAGGTCCTGCGCAAGGTCGAAAAAGTGCCGCCCTTGTCAGTTCGTACGCGGCTTGGCTTGGAAAAGGGAACCAAGGCGTTACAGCTGGACACGGTGCATCTGGCCGATGGCCGACCGTTTGCGTATGAAGCGCGCTGGGTCAATCTGAAAGTTGTGCCCCAGATGAGGAGCGCGCCTTTCGACGAGGTCAGCGCAAATGAGTGGCTGGTTCAGACCGTTCCGTTTTCCAGTGGCGATGTGTCGTTCAGTGCCGTCGCGGCTGGCAAGGATGTCGCAAGCGCGCTGGAGTGCAAGGAGGGGGATGCGCTGTTTGTCATCGACCGTACCACGTCGCTCGCGGGGGAATTCGTCACGACGATGAAGCTTTTCTATCGCGAAGGGTATCAATTGTATTCGCGTCTTTAACGCTGGTAGGCCCGGCATCGGGGAACAGGGCATGCTCTGACCGGTTTTGTTGCAGGAAATGATCAGAATCCCGGCATCTGTACGTGCGACGATCCTGCCTGGGCATAGCGAGGGCGGCGGGTCGGCATGTGACCATTGCGGGTTTGTCGAGACCTCTCTAGGCTGACGCCAAATCGAATGAACATTCCAGGCCAGAAGGACCCCTCAATGTCGGTGCGTACCCGCAAAATTGCCCTAGGCCCTCTTGAGATCTCCATTCTGCAATATCTCTGGAAGCGCGGACCGGCCGAGGTCAAGACGGTTCACCATGACCTGGGGCGCAAGGGCGGGCAGTCCTGCAACACATTCCAGTCGGCGATGGACCGTCTCTTCAAAAAGGGATTGTTGTCGCGTCACAAGGTCAGCCATGCTTTCCTCTACGAGGCGTCCGTAAGCCAGTCTCAAGTCGTCACCCGTGTGATGGATGATGTTCTGAAGACGTTGTCCGAGAATTCCCGCGATGACTATCTGCTGGCATTTCTCGACCATGCGGCAGAGTCCGACAATGCTGCGCTTGATACGCTCGAACGTCTGATCAAGGAGAAACGACAGGAGCAGAACGACGCAAGGCGAGGAGAAGATGATGGGTAATGCCACCTTCCTGACCAATCTCGGAATCGCGTTTTTTGCGGCCTTGCTTGCCGCTCTCATCATCGGTGCCGTCCAAAGCGCCGTATGGCCCCGGTTTCACCGGCATCTTTCTCAGCTCAGTCCCCGACAATATGGGCGCGCGATCTTCGGCTATGCGTCGGTTCCCTTCGTGGTCAGCCTGGCCTTGTTTGTCTCTTGCGCGGCAGTGCCGACATCTGCCGGGTTCAACAGTATGCCCACGCATTGTCATTACGAAATGATGGTGACCTCTTGCCGCCCACATGAACCTATGTTGCTGACGCGGCTCGCTGTTCTCGGTTTTCTGGCCGTGCTGGCGCTTCTTACGATGCCCATTGTCCTTATTTTTGTGCACCGCATGCGCCTGCATGGCCGAGTCATTCGAGATCTGGAAACCTGGAGCCGGTATGATCCGGAACTGGGGGCCTGGGTTGTCAAATCCCGGACCATTTCCGCATTTTGCGTTGGCATAGTACGGCGGCGGATTTTCGTAAGCGAAGGCTTGCTCGCAAGCATTGTTCCCGAGCAGGCCCGGATTGTCCTTGATCATGAACGCGCTCATGCGCGGCGCGCGGATGCCCTATCGCTGTTCGCGCTTCAGGTCCTGACCTTACCATTCTTTCCCAGTGCAAGGCGCGGTCTCGCCGACGAATTTCTGATTGCGGTTGAATATGAATGTGATCGATATGCCGCCAGCCAATGCGGTGATCGATTGGCGGTGGCAGAGGCCCTCATAACGCTGGGCCGGTTGCGGCAGCAAAAGCGCTCATGCGAGCCAGAAACGGCATCCTTGAGTGTTTTTTCCGTGCTTGGGCAATCCCTGGAGCGTCGGATCAGTTGGTTGGTTCAGTCCCCTTTACCGATGCGTGATAGTGGGGCTGTGCTTGTTGAGCGGCTTGTTTGCTATGCGGTCATCGTGTCCTTCATAGTTGCAGAACCGGTTCATCATGGTCTCGAACAGGTCTTGATGCTCGCGTTTAACTGATAAATTCAAGGCGCAACCGAGTTTTTGAGGCAGAATTTCAGGATTCCATTATCGACCTCTTGAAATAAGGCGGCAAGGCCCGGCCGCATGCTTTCAGCGTAAGTCTTCATGAGTTGGCAGACAGCGCCCAAAATTTGTTATGTGCACGCATAATAGCAATTGCTCGGTCAAAAAAATGTTGACGCTGCTATTTTTGACAATAACAGTACAGTTCTTCGAAAGGCTTCTTGTGAAGTTTTGGAAGTGGTGTTGGTGCGGGAGTGAGGCCATCCTCAAGCTTGTTGGTGGCTTACAGACTGAATACAGCGGATTTCTGCACGCTAACCGAGGGGGAGTGCCAGTTGAGTCGATTAAATTCATCAGGGGACTGTAGAGTCAGTCCAGATGCGTTCGGGTGTCGAGGTTTATCTGCGCCTGCAATTTACGCAAAAAACCGATCGTGCGTCGGTTTTTTGTTCGAGGTTGATCAAATCCTTGGCGGTGGCGCCGAAGATCAATGGCATGCCTCGGATTTAGTCTAACTGTCATTGGTCCCGAGACTGCTCGGGTAGCAATGTATGCAACCATAGGAGTGGTGAAATGAAAGTGAATGGTTCGGGGAGTGCCAGGGGGTTTGCAAATAAACTCATGGTGACAACAGCAATGACTTTGGGCGTCTCGTTCATCGTTGCGGCGGCCGCGTCCGGGCAGGAGGTCGACATGGTCCCTGCCAGCCAGGAGGAGGTCGCGACCCAGGAAAAAGTTGTGGTAACGGGAAGCCGTATTCAACGCAGTGATCTGACGAGTGTGGGGCCGCTGGCTGTTCTTGATGAGCAGGAAATATACGCAACTGGTATCACAAATGTGGAAGAGCTTCTGCAGACTCAGTCGTTTTCGGCGGGTTTTGCCGGTAATGCCAATGCTGCCTACTGGGTGTCGGGAGGCTGGGGAACGGCGCAGGTCAATCTGCGCGGTCTCGGTCCTAACCGGACGCTCGTATTGCTGAATGGCCGACGGGTTGTCGCGGGTGGTTCAGGGGCAAACAGCTCTGTAGACCTGAACATGATCCCCGTGTCGCTCCTCGAACGGGTGGAAGTCCTCAAGGACGGCGCATCAGCAGTCTATGGCGCGGATGCTGTGTCCGGCGTTGTCAACCTGATCACGAAAGATGAATTTGACGGGTTCAGACTCGATACCAAGTTCGGCATTTCGGATGAGGGGGACGCTGAAGAATATCTGGTCGACATGACCTGGGGCGTCACCAATGATCGCGGCAGCCTGATGTTCAATGCGAGTTATCAGAACAATCTTGCCGCGCCCCTGGATGTGCGAGCGCCCTGTGCGTTGGCCGACCTGGATGGGGACGGGGATCTCGAATGCACCTCAGGAAGTTCGAGCACGGCGGGTGGCCGCGCCGTATTGCCGAATGGCGATCAGATCAATTTCATTGGTGGCGACGCCTATGAGCCTTTCAGCCTTGCCGCGCATGGGTTTAATTCCAATCCCTTCTTCAATGCGTCGAATCCTGTCGAACGCGTCAGCTTTGCGGCCATCGGAAAGTATGACCTCAATGATTCGACGCGCTTCTTCAGTGAAGCCTTGTTCAACTGGCGAACGTCGAACCAGCCAGGATCTCCGGCAACCTTGAGCAATATTTCGTTTGATGCATCGCATCCGACAAATCCGACCGGTGAAGACATCATTCTCCTGCGGCGCCGGACCGCCGAATTCGGTTCCAGACAGTTCGAGCAGGATGTTTCGACCTGGAGACTCGTCGCCGGTGTCGAAGGCGATTTATGGGATGGCTGGAATTACGATCTGTCTCTCAACTGGGGCCGAAACACTGCTGTTGATGCGTTGAAGAACAATATAAATACGCGCCGCCTGGCCGAGACGCTGGATCCCACGCTGTGTGGAATGAATGGAATTCCTTGTGCGGATATTCTGGGTGAGGGCGACCTGACTTCAGAAGTGGGAGATTATATCCTGATCAATCAGCGCGACACTGGCGGGAATGAGCAGATCAGCTTCACCGGCAATATCTCGGGCGCGCTGTTTGACCTGCCTGCCGGACCTGTGGGTTTCGCTGCGGGGTTCGAGTATCGTGAAGACAAGGGCTGGCTTGAGCCAGATTCCCTGCTGGTCGCGGGGGATGCGCTCGGCAATGCGCAGGATCCGGTCAGCGGCTCGATCGAAGCCCAGGAGCTCTATGCAGAGGTCAATGTGCCGCTGGTGCGCGACCTTCCACTCGCCCAAGCGGTAGATCTTGATCTGGCTGTGCGATATTCCGATTACGATCTGTTCGGTTCGGATGAAAACTACAAGGTCGGACTAAACTGGCAATTGGTGCAGGACTTCAAACTCCGCGGCACCTATTCAACTGCCTTTCGGGTTCCAAGCGTCACGGAACTGTTTTCCGGCGTGAGCGAAGGTCAGATCCCGACAGCCGACCCCTGTTCCAACTGGGCGACAATGGATTCGTCCAGTGCGGTTTATCAGAACTGTCAAGCTGCCGGCGTGCCGGTAGGCTACACCCAGCTCGGGTCAGCCATTCTGACCGATCAGGGGGGCAACCCGAACCTTGAACCGGAGGACGCTGCCACATTCACAGTTGGTGCTGTATACCAGCCTAGTTTCGTCCCTGGACTGTCCATCACGCTCGATTATTTCGACATCGACATTCAGGATGCCATTCGGCAGACATCCGGATCCACGAAACTCGCCTCCTGCTACACATCAGTCGGCCTGTCCCATCCATTCTGCGGACCCACGCACCATACGCGTAATGCCCTGACCGGAGACATCGACTTCCTGTCTGCGCAGAGCGCCAATACCGGTGACGAAGTCATGCAGGGCATCGATATCAGCGCCAGCTATGATTTCGCGACTGGCAACATCAAGCACTCCGTGGAAGTTCAAGCCACACATCTGATGAAGTACGAAGTTACCGCATTTGATGGGGACACGCCCTTTGTTTATGATGGCGGTGTAGGCTGTTGTGATGGTGGCTATCCATCCTGGCGTGCGACCGGGTCCTGGTCGGCCAGTTCCGGCCCATGGCATGGAACCTATAATGCGCAGCTGATTGGTTCAGCAACGGACTATTATGGTGCGCCCGGAGCCATCGGTACTGATATTGATGCTGTTCTCTACCACAATGTCCAAAGTGGATACCAGCTTACAGAAAACCTGAAATTGAGCGCTGGTGTTGACAATCTGTTCGACAAGAAGGCCCCCTACGTCAGATCTTGGTCGGACGGAAATACCGATACCATGACCTATTCCTTGCTCGGGCGATATTTCTACGCGCGTGCAACCTGGGTCCTGGACTAGGTGCTCAGGCAGTTGCCGGTTTGAGGGGCGCCCCCTCCCTCGAGCCGGCAACTCGCCACCCTCCCCAGTCACATATATCATATTGGAGTTTGAGATGTTGCTCACGCGAATGAAGGCAGTTACCGCGCTCATCGCATCATTGGTCCTGCTTTCGCCCGTCGCCCATGCACATGGTATTTCGGAGGAAGCACGTCGCAGAATGCTTGAAGGGGGAGATCTGCAATATCTCATCCTGGGCGCCGAACACATGATCACCGGGTATGATCATCTGCTCTTCCTGTTTGGAGTCATGTTCTTCCTGACAAGTTTTTCCTCAATACTCCGCTTCGTGACAGCCTTCACGATCGGCCATACAATCACACTGATTTCCGCCACATATCTGGGCATTACGGCCAATTACTTCTTGATCGATGCAATCATTGCTCTGACAGTTATCTACAAGGGGTTTGAAAACCTTGATGGTTTCCCGAAAGTCTTCGGGACAAAGTCACCCAATCTCTTGTTCATGGTTGTGCTGTTCGGCCTGATTCACGGGTTTGGCCTGTCGACGCGGCTTCAGCAGCTGCCCATCCGGGAAGATTCCGGCCTGCTGATGCACATTCTGTCATTCAATGTGGGCGTGGAATTCGGTCAGATCGCTGCGCTTATCGTGATGTGGATCGCTCTGAACCTGTTGCGGCGCACAAGGCATTTCGGATCTGCGAGTGTTTTCATCAATGCAGGCCTCATATTTGCTGGCTTTGCCCTGTTCCTGATGCAGACCCACGGCTTGTTCCATACGACCATGCAGGAAGACTATCCGATAAGCCGGGACGATCACATCCATGCCCATCTCGAAATGGGATCGATGGGACAGACCACAGCTCCGGCAGCGTCCCCTTCGCCCAGCACAGATTTCGCAAAACCTGCGGCGTCCGAGCAGACGAGTGACGAGGCGCATGGTCATTCACATGCGGCTGACGGGTCGCATTTCATGCCCGGAGAGGTGAAGCCAGCCATGACGGTTGGGGCGACACCGACTTCGCCTGAATACATTCAGCTGGCGAACAATGTGGAGATCATC
>NZ_DEXB01000038.1:0-49201 GCF_002366485.1 Hyphomonas sp. UBA3195 | reverse complement strand
GGACCGTCGCCCCAACCCGCACCATCCTGTCCCTGTCCCCACAACCAGAACGGTACCTGATCCGGCTCCTGTGAGGGCAGATGCTTAGTATGGGGCAGGGAGTTCTCAGACGGATAGGGAGCGCAAAATCCCAGCTCCGAAGATACCTGCGTAGGCAGGTATCCATCTCCTGAAGCTACCTCATGTGCATGGGTAGAAGTCCCGAGATGGACCCCTGCCTACGCAGGGGTCATCGGGGGGGGGAGGAGTGGTCTCTATCCCACAAACCGTATCCCCGGCGTATGCCGGGGTCTCCTGCTGTCAGGACACGGAGCCAGCCGGACGACACTCTGACATGCGCCGGAGAGGCGGGGGAGGGGACGAGCGAAGCGCGCAGCAGCTTCCGCTTCACATGAGTCCGAGCGTGGCATGGAAAGCACATACGCGGCAAGTTTGTGCGAGTGAATGTCAAATGCAGGTTGTTTTGGGGCGTGGCATCCTCTTAAAGACCCGCAACTCATTCTCAATATCAACAGGTATCCCTCATGCCGTTTTCCCGTCTTTCCGTCCTGCTGGCCTCCAGCGCGCTCGTATCCCTGTCATCTTATGCTGACAATGCCACCGCGCCGGGTGAGCAGAACCCGTACCGGATGTTGTCGACGATTGTCGTGACAGGCTCGACGGATGCGGTGGACGAAGTGGCCGGGTCGGTCTCCTTCCTGACGGATGCTGACCTGTCGGCGCAGGCCCAGAGCGATATCCAGCGCGTCTTGCGCGTCGTGCCGGGCGTGAACATCCAGGAAGAAGACGGCTATGGCCTGCGGCCGAATATCGGCCTGCGCGGGTCGGGTTCGGATCGCTCGTCCCGTATCGTGCTGATGGAAGATGGCGTGCCGATCTCGCCGGCGCCCTACGCCTCGCCGTCCGCCTATTATTTCCCGACCACAGCGCGAATGAGCGCCGTGGAAGTGACCAAGGGGCCCGCCGCGATCCTGTATGGTCCGCGCACGACGGGCGGCGCACTGAACCTGTTCTCGACGCCAGTGCCGGAAGAGACGTCCGGATTTGCGCAGGCATTCTTTGGCACCAATGATCGCCAGCGGGTCCATGCCTGGACGGGCGGACGTGCGGAGGTCGGCGCAGGCTGGAAACTGGGCGGCCTGATCGAAGTGTTCACCGACGAGACCGACGGGTTCAAGGAGCTGGACAATGGCGGGCCGACGGGCTTCGACGCTGATGATCTGATGCTGAAAGTCGGGGCCTACAAGGATGACGGCCCGATGCCGCAAAGCGTCGAGCTGAAATACCAGACGCGCGAAGAGACCTCCAACGAGACCTATTTCGGCCTGACGCTGGAAGATTTCGAGGCCAACCCCTATCGCCGCTATGATGCGAGCGCGGATGATGAATTCCGGGGCGAGAACGAGCTGTTCCAGCTGACCCACAAGATTGAATTCTCGCCAACGCTGAACCTGACGACAATTGCCTATCATCATGATTTTGCCCGCAACTGGTACAAGCTGCAGGGTATCAGCGCCGATGGTACGGGCGCGAGCGGCGATACGGGGATTTCCTCCGTGCTGGCCGACCCGGTGACCTATTCGGCCGAGTACAGCCTGGCGACTGGCGCTACCAGCCTCGACGATTCCATCGTCTACCGCGCCAACCGCCGCGCCTATTACAGCGAAGGCCTGCAAACCACGCTGAACTGGCAGACCGCGTTTGGCGGCCTCGATCATGATGTCACTGTCGGTATCCGCGTGCATGAGGACGAGGAAGACCGGTTCCAGGAAGAGGATGCGTACCGGCTTGAGGGCGAACGCCTGATCCTGACCAGCGCGGGCGCGGCGGGCAGCAATGCCAACCGCATCTCCAGCGGTGAAGCGGTTGCCCTGTTCCTGCAGGACCGGGTCAGCATCGGCAAGCTGACCGTGACCGGCGGCGCGCGCTTTGAGGATTATGAGCTGACGCGCGAGGACTATTCAACGGCAGACCCGACCCGTGCGGCGGGGCCGACGCGCGTGCGGACCCTGGATGACCAGGTCGTTGTGCCGGGTCTAAGTGCACTTTACGAACTCAACGAGGATGTGACCTTGCTGGCCGGTGTGCATCGCGGCTTTGCGATTGCCAGCCCCGGCGCAACCGAGGCCGATGCCGAAGAGAGCGTGAACTGGGAAGCCGGCGGACGCTTCTCGAAAGAGGGCGTCGATGTCGAGGCGATTGCCTTCTTCAATGACTATTCAAACCTGCTCGGCACCTGCACCGCCTCGTCCGGTGGCAATTGCACGATCGGCGACCAGTTCGATGGCGGCGATGTGGACGTGATGGGCCTTGAGCTGACGGCGAGCTGGGATGCGGCGGCGCTGTTCGACACCTCGCTCTCACTGCCGGTCGGCCTCGTCTATACGTGGACAGATGCCGAATTCCAGTCTGGCTTCGAGAGCAGTTATGAGCCGTGGGGCGATGTCGAGGCGGGCGACGAGCTGCCCTATGTCTCGGACCAGCAGATCACCCTGATGGCGGGCATCGAAGCCAGCCGCTGGGGCATGGATTTCTCTGCTAATCACGTCTCCGAAGCGCGTGCGCGGGCGGGGCAGGGCGCCATTCCGGCAGGCGAGCGGATCGATGCACGCTGGCTGGTCGATGCGGCGGCCTGGGTCGACCTGACCGAGACGCTGCGCCTGCGCGTGAAAGCGGAAAACCTGTTCGACGAAACCTATGTCGCCTCTATCGACCCCGCGGGCCTGCGCCCCGGCAAGCCGCAGGAGATTCTGGTCGGGCTTGAGGTGAGATTCTAAGCACCGGCGCTTTTGCGCCAAACCTCACCTGAGGGCCTTTCATTTCGGGGGAAAATGAGCCATAAGCCGCCCCTTGTGGTGGGATATCGGGTCCTGACCCGGCTGGACGACATCCCGGCCGTGGCCTGAGGCCTCAGATACTCACCCAAAACCCCCGCCAATTCAGGCGCTTAGACGAAACCCGCCGCAAGGCGATTACAAGAAAGATACACGATGTCGATTACCGCTGAGAAGAAGCAGGAACTGATCGAAAAATTCGCCACAAAGCCTGGCGATACCGGTTCCCCAGAAGTGCAGGTCGCGATCCTGACCGAACGGATCAACAACCTGACCGACCACTTCAAGACGAACAAGAAAGACAACCACTCCCGCCGGGGCCTGCTGGCCATGGTCGCAACCCGCCGGAAGCTGCTTGACTACACCAAGCGCAAGGATGAGGCGCGCTACGCCAAACTCATCGAAGCCCTCGGCATTCGCCGCTAGGCACAAAATCAAGCCCGCCGGGCAATAGGGCCGCGGCGGGCTTTTCGTATGTGAAAAAGAAAGACATTTTGATGTTTGACAAGAAATCTGTGTCGCTGGAATGGGCCGGCCGCACGCTGACGATCGAAACGGGCCAGGTGGCCCGCCAAGCCGATGGCGCCGTCATGGTGACCTATGGCGATACAAAAGTGCTCGCGACCGCATGTTTTGCGAAAAGCGCGAAGCCGGGCCAGGACTTCTTCCCCCTGACCGTCAACTACATGGAAAAATACTACGCATCGGGCCGCATCCCAGGTGGCTTCTTCAAGCGTGAAGGCCGCCCGACCGAGAAAGAGACGCTGACGTCTCGCCTGATCGACCGCCCGATCCGCCCGCTTTTCGTCAAAGGCTTCAAGAACGAAGTCCAGGTCGTGCTGACCGCGATGTCCTATGATCTCGAAAACGATCCGGACGTGATCGGCATGATCGGTGCCTCTGCGGCGCTTGTCCTGTCCGGCGCGCCCTTCATGGGCCCGATCGGCGCAGCGCGCGTTGGCTACAAGGATGGTGAGTACATCATCAACCCGACGATCGAAGAACTCGAAGAGTCCGAACTGGACCTCGTCATGGCCGGCACCGCCGACGCCGTGATGATGGTGGAATCGGAAGCTTATGAACTGTCCGAAGAAGTCATGCTCGGCGCTGTCATGGCGGGTCATGAATCGATCCAGCCTGTGATCGATGCGATCATCGACCTGGCCGAACAGGCCGCCAAGGAACCGTTCGACTTCGAAGCCGAAGATCACTCGGCCGAACTGGAAAAAATCCAGAAACTGGTCGGCGCAGATCTTTCCGCCGCCTACTCGATGACCGAGAAGCTGGAGCGTCAGGCCGCTGTGGGCGAAGCCCGCGAAAAGGCCAAGGCTGCGCTCGTCGGCACCGAAGAAGAGCCGGGCGAAATGTCTGGCGAGACGTTCAAGTCTGCCTTCAAGGAAGCCGAAGCAAGCGTTGTTCGCGGCGACATCCTGAAAACCGGCAAGCGCATCGATGGCCGTTCGCTGGATCAGGTTCGCCCGATCGAGGCAATCGCCAGCTTCCTGCCGCGCACGCACGGTTCCTCGCTGTTCACCCGTGGTGAAACGCAGGCGATCTGTGTGGCCACGCTCGGCACCAGCGATGATGAGCAGTTCATCGACGGCCTTGATGGCACGTCGAAGTCCAAATTCATGCTGCACTACAACTTCCCGCCATATTCGGTGGGCGAGACCGGTCGCATGGGCGGTACCAACCGCCGCGAGACCGGCCACGGCAAGCTCGCCTGGCGCGCGCTGCAGGCTGTCCTGCCAAAGCATGAAGAGTTTCCGTACACGATCCGCCTCGTCTCCGAGATCACCGAGTCCAACGGCTCGTCCTCGATGGCAACGGTTTGCGGTTGTTCCCTCGCCATGATGGATGCCGGCGTGCCGGTGACCCGTCCTGTGTCGGGCATCGCAATGGGCCTGATCAAGGAAGCTGACGGCGTGGCGGTTCTCTCCGACATTCTCGGCGACGAAGATCATCTCGGCGACATGGATTTCAAAGTGGCCGGTACCGAAAAAGGCCTGACGTCCCTGCAAATGGACATCAAGATCGCCGGTATCACCAAGGAAATCATGCACACGGCTCTGGAGCAGGCCAAGGGTGGGCGCATGCACATCCTGGGTGAGATGGGCAAAGCGCTGGATACGTCCCGCGACAGCCTGTCGGAAAACGCTCCACAGATGGAAATCGTCAAAGTGCCAACCGACAAGATCCGTGACGTGATCGGGTCTGGCGGCAAGGTCATCCGCGGCATCGTGGAAGAGTCCGGCGCCAAGGTGAACATTGATGATGATGGTACGGTGCAGGTCTCTGCGCTGGACAAGGAATCCATCAACAAGGCGCTGAAGATGATCAAGGAGATCGTCGCAGAGCCGGAAATCGGCGAGATCTACGAAGGCAAGGTCGTTGGCCTGAAAGACTTCGGTATCTTCGTGAACTTCTTTGGTCCGAAGGACGGCCTTGTGCACGTGTCGCAAATGGCGAACGAGCGCGTGAACCATCCGAAAGACCTCGTCAAAGAAGGCGACACGGTCTGGGTCAAGCTGATGGGCTTCGATGATCGCGGCAAAGTGCGCCTGTCCATGAAAGTGGTCGACCAGACCACCGGCAAGGAACTTGCCAAGGATGAGGGCGGCGAAGAGGAATAGGATTTCCTTTTCCTGCAACAGGATACGAAAGGCCGCTCTCCGGAGCGGCCTTTTTTATTTTTGATCATACTTGGATGTTCTGCGCAGGCCTTTCCAGAACAACAGTCCGATCATCCAGAATTCGCCAATTGTTGGTGGAATCGTGAGTAATCCGATCCATGCGCCTGCGTGCGGTGCGAGCACTGCGATAAACACGCTCGCGACATAGCCAATACCGCCAAGGATAAGTATCCAGCCTAGCGGGCGAGGGCCGAAGCGCCCCTTCAGGACGATCCAACCCATTGGGATCAACCAGAGCCCAAAGAAGATGGCGCCTGCGGCCCAGAAGTGGTGACTGGTCAGAACAAACAGATGGCTGATTGCCGGATCGGCGCTGCTGTGTCCCAAGGCTGTGTCGAGCGCCGCGCGTAACATCACCGAGCTGGCGAGCGTCGCGATCGCATTGACCATGCCGAAGAGTGCCACAACGCTCGCGGCATGCCGGTCGATGTGACTGAACAGTTTGGCGAACCATACCGCCGTCAACGCCTGGAAGATGGCGGACCCAAGCTCCAGCGCGATCCCGACGCGGGCAAGGCCTTCCTGCCCGGTCAGATTGGCGAGCGTTTGAACAGGATCATCTTCTGCAAAAAGCTGAGGGCGAACCGCCATGAAAACGGCGCCGCCGGTCAAACCGAGGCCCAGGTAAAACAGACCAGTGAGGCATGCATCGCGTCGAAGGGAGGGGGGCAAGGCGGACATATTTGTTTAAACCTTACAATGTAAGTCTACGCCATGTGCTACCATGCAGTGCAAGAGTCTTGCAAGTGCCATCGCCACAAAGGCAAATGGATCCCGAAAGGAGACATGGCTGGCAATGAGTACACGGAAGCCTTTGACGCACACGCGCGTGCTTGATGCCGCGATGACATTGGTTGATCGCGAAGGCCTGCAAAGTCTGAGCATGCGGCGCCTCGGCAAAGAGTTGGGCGTCGAAGCGATGTCCCTGTATCACCATCTTCCAGGCAAGGAAGGCCTGCTTGATGGACTCGCCGAGGCGCTGGCAAATGAGATCACGTCCGCCGTTGACGAGCGTCCGGCATCATGCATGGCAGACTGGAAATCGGACCTGCGCAGCAGATGTCTGGCCGCTCGCACGGTGGTGATGCGTCACCCATGGACGCCTGCGCTTTTTGCGGCGCGGCAGTCCATACCACCGTCCATGTACCTCTATGTGGATCAGGTGATTGCATTGTTTGTGGACAATGGCTTCAGCTATCAAACGGCCCATCGTGCATTGCACGCGCTCGGAAGTCTGTTGTTTGGCTTTGCGCAGGAATTGTTCAGTCCGCCGGTGTCGGGTGGAAACCTGGACACACAAAAGACGCAGGCGGAGTTTGAGGAGATGGCAGAAAATCTGCCCTACCTCTCGGCCATGGTAGCTTCCGAGATGCATCAATCCGACGAGCCGGCCATGGGGTGGTGCGACAGCCAGACAGAGTTCGAATTCACCCTTGATCTGTTGCTGGATGGACTTGAGCGACTCCGTGACTAGGGTCGCACAAACTACCCATCTTCCGTCAGCGCCTTGCGTACAGCCGCAATTGTTCGCGCGACGTCCCCTTCATTCGTCCGCCAGCTGACGACGCTAACGCGCATAACGCGTTGACCCTGCCATGTCGTGCCGGAGAAAAAAGCTTTACCTTTTTCGTTCACCCGGCGAATGATCTCGTCGGTGAACGCATCATTCTCTTCCGCACTCGCACCTTCGTGTTCAAACCGCACAAGGCCCTGATTGAGTATCGGGTCATTCAGGGCGCGAGCGTTCGGCAGGGCGCCGATCCCATTCACAATTTCGGCGCAATACGCACATGAGCGGTCAACAAGGTCGGCGACGCCCTGACGGCCAAGTTCCTGAAGTGCGGCGTAAACAGGCACGGAGCGTGCCCGGCGGGAGAGTTCGAGGTTCCAATCCGTTGGATCACGCACGTCCTGACTGGGGGAGAGATAAGCCGCACTGAGTGACAGGGCGGCGCGGTGCGCCTCAGAATCGCGGACAATGGCAAAGCCGCAATCATAAGGTACGTTCAGCCACTTGTGACCGTCGGTTGCCCAGCTGTCAGCGAAGTCGATGCCGTCTGTGAGGTGTTTGAGGCGGTCGCTCGTGCGGGCGAACAGGCCGAACGCGCCGTCGACATGCACCCATGCGCCAGCGGCCTGGGCCATCGGAATCAATGTACGGAAATCATCGAATGTACCGACATTCAGGTCTGCCGCGTTCAGGCATACAACTTTTGGCCCCTCCCATTCGGCAAGATGGCGGGCAAGGTCATCTGCGCGCATGTCGCCCATGGGGTTGATGGCGACATCTGTCATGGATGCCTGTCCAAGACCGAGGTGGCGAATAGCGCTGTCGAGGGAGCGGTGCCTGTTTTCACTGGTCAGGATGCGGATACGCGGTGCGCCGAACAAGCCGTCGTTTTCTGCATTCCATCCGGCCTTTTGCAACACGCCATGCCGTGCCGCTGCCAGCGCAGTGACGTGCGCCATCTGGCACCCGGTGGTGAACGCGAAGGAGGATGTCTGCGGCAGGTCGAACAGTTGCTTCAGCCACTCACCAGCAATCTCTTCAATCATGCTTGCAGCGGGTGCAACGGTGAACATACCCGCATTCTGGTCCCAGGCCGACACCAGCCAGTCGGCAGCAAGTGCCGAAGGAAGTGATCCTGCCATCACCCAACCAAAGAATCGTCCCCCGGCATTGGCATGCAGGCCGGGCTCGGCGTGCGTGGCAAGGTCGTCGATAATGGCGGCGGCGTCTCGCCCGGTTTCCGGTAGCGGGCCAGACAGGGCGGCGCGAAGGTCGCGCGCGGTGGCCGTGGCGCCTACGGGGCGATCAGGCAGGCTGTCCAGCCAGCGGCGGGCATGGAATGTGGCGCGGTCGAGTGGATCAGTCATGGCGAATTTCCCCAGCGTGCATCTAACGGGACTGTGCGTGGCAAAGGAAGTGCGGCGGCGGCCTTTTTTCGTTGAAGCCAGCCGGGGTTTGCCGTTACACCCAAAGCCATGATGACAAAGCGCAAGCAATTCCTCGTCGCCATGTCCGGTGGCTCCGGATCTGGCAAGTCAACGCTGGCCGAAGCCCTGCTGGAACATTTGCCTGAGGGGCAGGCGGTCCTGTTTGGTGAGGATGCGTATTACTATCCGATGAGCCATTATGGCGAGCCCGGGAACAAGGAAGAATGGACGGCACTTGTCGCGGGCATCAACTATGATGCACCTCGCTCGAAAGAAGCCGACCGGCTGGTCAAGGATTTGCGCGCGCTGAAAGCCGGCGAGACGATCCAGCAGCCAATCTATGATTATGAGCGCCATGACCGCAGCGAGAAGACACGCGAGATCAAGTCTGCACCGATCCTGATCCTGGAGGGCATCCATGCGCTGTCTTTCCCGAAAATCAGTTCCCTGATTGATCTGTCGGTCTATGTGGACACGCCAGACGACCTGCGCCTCGCACGGCGAATTCGCCGCGACGTGACCGAGCGCGGTCGCTCGCTGGAAAGTGTACTTCAGCAATATCTCGGTACGGTTCGCGCGGCGCATTACCAATGGACCTATCCGGCCAAATTCGAGGCCGACCTCGTGATTGCCGATGAAGGCCTGCCGGCCTATGGCAATGTGCGCCCGACCGAAGAAGCCATCGAACGCATGATCGCACCGGTGCTGGCGCGTCTGCAGAATTGCGGCGCGATCTGACCCGTTTCCGGTTCGGGGCCAGTCTGGTATGACCAGCCTGCATCGGAACAGGAGACCGTCATGACCCATAGGCTTTCATTTCTTGTTGCAGGGCTGGCGGCGCCATTTGTCCTGTCTGCCTGTATCTATGTTGATGAAGGCTCCGAACCTGTCCGCAAAGTGGTGGTCGAGCGCGAAGTCATTGTTGAAACGGGTCCGGCACAGGATGATCGGCTGAACGCAACGCTCTGGGCGCAGCAGGCGGTAGAGTACAAGGCCACGACTGACGGCATCTATGCGCTGGCGGCGATGCGATTGGACGAGGCGCTGGCTGATCCGGAATGGACCGCCGCGCCGGACCTGCAGGGCGAGGCCTATCAGGATCTTCCCCCGGCAATCATCCTTGATGCCGATGAGACCGTATTGGACAATACGCCCTATGCGGCGGCGGATGTGCTGGCGGGTGAGCCTTTCAGCCCCGACCGCTGGAATGCCTGGGCCAGCGCGGGTGTGGCAAAAGCCGTGCCGGGCGCGGTGGACTTCACCCGCGCGGCTGCGGCCAAGGGTGTGAAAGTATTCTACGTCACCAATCGCGACGCAGTGACGGAAGAGGGGACCGCACGGAATCTGCGGGCACTCGGTTTCCCAATGGGCGGCAATGTTGACACGTTGCTGACCAAGGGCGAGCAGGACGATTGGGGCTCGGCCAAGGCAACGCGCTGGGCCGTGGTGGCAAAGGATTATCGGATCCTGCTCATGCTGGGCGACAATCTGGGCGACTTCACCGATTCCTATAAAGGCAGCCCGGCAGAACGGCAGGCCGTATATGAGGCGAATGCAGACAAATGGGGCCGGGAATGGATTGCCCTGCCGAATCCGGGTTATGGCAGCTGGGAGAGCGCGCCATTCGGTCATGATTACAGTCTGCCTGAAGACCAGCGGTTGCAGATGAAACGCGACCAGCTGCAGCCATGGCCTGAACGGCCGTAACACTTCTGTTCATGTTGGCGCGGATATAGTGCGCAAGACATGATCCTGCGCACTCTTTTCGTCGGCCTTGCGGCGCTTGCCGCTGGCCTGCCCGCCTTTGCCTGTGACCTTGCCCTCACGGGGCGGGGCGTCGCAGTGGCCGATTATGTCGAGCAGGTGCGGCCCTGCTTCGGGAACGTGCCGGAGGGCTATGCCTTCGACGCGCGCATGGAAGGCGAGTTCCTGAGGCTGACCAATATCGCCCGCAAGGAGGCGGGATTGCCGCCGCTGGTCAATCGCGCGGCGCTGCGCAATACGGCGCGCTTTCACAGTCTCGACATGGCGTATAATGATTTCTTCGGCCATGTCGGACCGGACGGACGCAAACCGCAGGACCGCATCGCGGCCTTCGACCGGCGGGCAATCATTCAGTATTCAGCTGAAAATGTTGCCATGATCGAGATTGTCCGGGGGCGCTGGAATCTGGAACGGCAGGCCGTGAAACGTCTGCACCAGAACCTCATGGACAGCCCCGGCCATCGCGCAAACATTCTCAGCGAACAGGCCACGCATGTATCGATGGGCGTGGTGCGGACCGAGACGGGTGTCTGGGTGACGCAGAACTTCCTGAACCTTTCGGGCAGCCTTGCGCGGGACGTGCCCGTGCGGATGCGTACCGGGGACCGGTTGCGGCAGATGCCCGTGCTCAACGGCTGGAAGTTCCGCGAGTTCGCGGCCGAATTGCCAAGCGGCGACGTGTTGCCAATGGGGCAGGGTATTCCGGTGGGTATATCGGGCGATATCCACATTGCCGCCGAAGGCCGCAAACCGGGAGAGAAGCCGCGCAGCTATTACACAATCCACCTGCCCGGTCCCGCTGTGACCGTGGGCGGCTAGAACCCTACCGAATTCTGTAGGGTTGAATTATCGTTCTATTTCTGGATTCATGTCCGGAGGCAGGAGGGTTAACCATGGTTGATGTGTTTGTGAAAAAGGAATTCTCGTCGGATGTGGATACCGGCGATATGCAAACGGAGAAAAAGCAAGTCGTCCGCGATTACATCGCGAAAGGGCAGACATGTGACTGTCCACCGCATGATTTTGAGGAACTTCCAAAAAAAGGGGCTATTGCCCACGAACTCCGGGAGGGGCACTTCCTCCATCAGTTCGAGGCATCTAAATCGAAGCATCGCCGAAATGGCAGGAAGCTCGTGCAAACCAGCTTTATCTGTAAGCCCGGACAGCCACGAAAACGCATAGATGTGATTGACCACAGCAAGTAGTTGCATGAACCTCACGTCCGAGTATTTCGCAAGTCTGTTCCGGGATCTGACCAATCGCACCTACACATTTTCTGCGATCGTTTTTGTAGCGGAACTGTCAGGAAACCATTCCACGCCCGTATCCATATTCGATTTGGAAGTGGAGGGCCTAACGCTTGGGATTATTCAAGCGGGGGCATTTCTTGCAATCGCCCAAGCTGTTTTCAGCTTGATATTTGCGCTGTTCGTAATGGACAAGGCGGGGATGGAGAAGGCCTTTCAAGAGGCGACGTCATCTCAAGATGGTGAGGGTCTTTTCAAAAACCCGGTCTATGCGCGCCTCAGGGAAAGTGTGCAGCGCAAGGCGGCATCCGCAAAGTTGCTGTACAATATTTTCCACCTGCTCCTTCCCATGTGTGTAGGTATTCTTGCCATGCTGTGGAGCTTTCCGGATCTATGCAAGACTGTAGAAAGCTTTCCAGGCGCAGAATTCCGTTTGTGCGAAGATTAAACCGGTCCGGGATTCACAAAACTCCCAAATCGTGATTCTCTTCGATAGACATCGGAGTGATTCGAATGCCTGCCAAAACCGCAAGCCGCCGAACAGTTGTCTTTACCGAGAGCGACGGGCGCAAAATTGAAGCTGTCCGATACACCAACCCTGACGGAAGCGCTGGGGGATGGGTGGCTCCTGATTTTCAGGCCGTGAACGTTACACTGGGCCCAGACGTCATCGTGTATCCGGGCGTTTCGATTTCCAGCGGTGCCATCATCACCGGAAAATGCATGATCGTTCCACACTGAGCTGGCGTTCGCTCGCTAGAACACGCGCATGATCTGATCCAGTGGCTTTTTCACCAGAGCGTGTTTGGGCACCATGGCATCGTCGGCTGGATAGCCCGCAACCAGGATCAGGAAGGGTTTTTCCGTTTCCGGACGATCACAGATCCGGTTCAGGAACTTCATCGGGTTGGGCGTGTGGACAAGGGTGGCGAGGCCGGCCTGATGACAGGCGGTCATCAGCATACCCGTGGCGATGCCGACGCTTTCGTTGATGTAGTAGTTCTTGCGGGTTTCTCCCGCTTGCACGCCGCCGCGGCGCTGGGCGAAGATACAGATCAGCCAGGGGGCGATTTCCATATAGGGCTTGCCGGCATCGGTGCCGATCGGCGCGAGCGCATCGAGCCAGTCTTCCCCGGCGCGCCCTGAATAGAACTCACGCTCTTCAGCTTCGGCAGCCTGACGAATTTCGCGCTTTTTCTCCGCGCTGTTCACACAGGCAAAAAACCAGGGCTGGTGATTGGCGCCGGATGGGGCCGACCCGGCGGCGGCGACACAGGCCTCAATGATTTCGCGTGGGACGGGCTTGTCGGAGAAGGCGCGGACGGAACGGCGCGTCGCCAGAGAGTCGTGAAAGGCGCGGGCGCGGTTTCGCATCTCGTCTTCGGGATAAGACGGGAAGCCGCTGAGCGGGACATGGGTCTCGGTACTGGTTTTCATGATGCCCGTGTTAGCAGGATGACGGGCGGACGCAATTCACATCAGCGGGACCGGCGGGCGGCATCAGCGCCGCGCCTTTCGGCCCGCTTCATCCATTTTGAGAGCGTCGCCTCCTTGGCCGTCTTCACCGGTCCGACCTGCAGGATGCGTGCGGGATGTATGCCGACAAATTTCATGACGGGCTTCTGCACCTGTAACTTGGCGGCGCGACCATTGGATAGCCGGTCAAACCAGACCGGCGCGTCGGACGTCATCAGCACATCGCCCCGTCGTCCGGCCAGCAGGCGATCCCAGAAGGGGTCCTTCTCGTGATATTTCATGGCGAAGCCCGGCAGGAAACTGCGGTCGATCACGCCTTTCATCTTGGCGGGCATCCCGCCCCACCATTGCGGATAGGCCCAACAGACATGATTGGCCCAGAGCAAGTTCTCCCGCCACGCTTCAAGGCATGGCTCAAGGGTCTTGCGGGCGTGATAGCCTTCGGTGAGATCCGGGTCGAAGACCATGTCCGACAGGTTCATACGTCGGACTTCGGCACCGTTTGCTTCTGCGCCACGCTGGTAGGCGTCCGCCATGCCGTGGCTGAGCGATGTAGCGCGTGGATGGCCGACCCAGAGAAAGATGCGTGCTGGCATGAGAGCCCCCCAAATACGATTGAACAATACGTTTATTGTTCAATACGGATCTGATGGCAAGCCCAAACGGTGTGGGGTGCAATTCGCCAGCATGGGGTTCGCCCTGCGTGTCAGCCGCGTTTCAGACGGGCAACGGCATCGGAGACGGGTGTTTCGCCATTTGTGAGTTCGATGATCTCATTGGTGATTTCCGGCACGTCGATCAGTTCCGCGAGCGTGGCGGCGACATTGCCGCGCGCGACGTCTCCATAGGTGATCGCGCGGCCCGCCATCACTTTGCCATCGCCGTCATCATCTTTCAGCGTGCCAGGGCGCAGGATGACATAGTCGATCCCGCTCTGGGCGAGGGCCGCATCGGCGCGGCGCTTCATGGCCATATAGTGTTCGAAGTCGTCACTCGTGTCGCGGTCGCGGCCGCGGCCAGCATCCATGATGACTGAGACGAGATAGATGCGGTTCACGCCTGTGGCGCGCGCCGCCTCGATCAGCTTTTCCGGGCCCTCTCCATCAATCGCGGTTGTCTTGTCCCGGCCGCTGCCGGCGGCGCCTGCGGAGAAGACGGCCGTATCACAGCCCTTCATGGCGCTGGCGAGGTCGTCTGCGGTCATGTCGATGATATTGCCGAGAACGGGCTCGACGCCCTGCTTGTGCAGATCATCTGCCTGTTCAGGTTTGCGGTGCAGGCCTTTGACCGTGTGGCCGGCCTCGACGAGTTTCGGGCTCAGGCGGCTGCCGACGCCGCCCGTGGCGCCGATGAGGAAGATATTGGACATGGAAGTCTCCTGTCAGAATGGGTTCGCCAGACCAACAGGACAGACGGGCAGGAGTTCCGGGCGATCACAGCAAGGTGAGGACGCTTAGTCCTCCGGCAAATCCGGCACGCCGACGACGTGGAAACCAGCGTCGACATGGTGGACTTCACCGGCGACGGAGTGGCCGAGTTCGGAGAGCAGGTAGAGCGCCGCGCCGGCGACGCCTTCCATGCGCGTGTCTTCCTTCAGCAGAGACCAGTCGCGGCCCGTGCCCATAAGGCTCTTGCCGCCGCGAATACCGGCCAGGGAGAGCGTACGCATCGCGCCAGCGGAAATCGCGTTGACGCGGATGCCCTGCGGCCCGAGGTCGCGCGCCGCATAGCGGGTTGCGGCTTCGAGCGCGGCCTTGGCGACGCCCATGACATTGTAGGAGGGCACAGTGCGCTCAGCGCCGAGATAGGTCATGCAGATCATCGCGCCACCATCCGGCATGATTTCGCTGGCGCGGCGGGCACAGTCGATGAAGCTGTAGACCGAAATGTCCATCGCGCGGCGGAAGCCTTCGCGGGTCGTGTTGGCGACCATCGAGCCCTGCAACTCGTCCTTGCCGGCAAAGGCGATGGAGTGGACGAGGAAATCGATCTTGCCCCATTTGGCTTTGATGGTGTCGAACGCGGCATCCATGGACGCATCATCGGTGACGTCGGCCGGGATCATCGTGTCCATGCCGATGGATTCGACCAGCGGGCGCACGCGGCGCTCCAAACTGTCACCCTGATAGGTGAACGCGATCTCGGCGCCCTGGGCGGCCAGCTGGCGGGCAATGCCCCAGGCGATGGAGTTCTGGTTGGCGACGCCCATCACGATGCCGCGCTTGCCTTTCATCAGGTCGCCTGCCGGCGGGGTCCAGTCATCAGCCATCGCGGCATCTCCCTTGTTCAAATATCATCGTGTCATCAGGGCTAGGCAGCCCGCTTGCCCACGTCAAGCAGGCGCAGCGCTAGAGGACGTTCTTCAGGCCGACCTTCATGTCGAGCGCGGTGTAGACATGCTCATCATCGACATAGACGCGGCCATCGGCAATGCCGAGATTGAGCTTGCCGCGGCGCACGCGCTTGATGTCGATGACATAGCGGACGAGCTTCTTGTCGGGCGTGATCTCGCCGGTGAATTTCACTTCGCCGACGCCGAGCGCACGGCCCTTTCCGGGGCTGCCGGACCAGCCGAGCCAGTAGCCGACGGCCTGCCACATGGCGTCGAGGCCAAGACAGCCGGGCATGACCGGGTCACCGGGGAAGTGGCATTCGAAGAACCAGAGGTCTGGCGTGATGTCGAGTTCGCCGATCACGCTGCCCTTGCCGAACTGGCCGCCATCCATGGTGATCTCTGTGATCCGGTCCATCATCAGCATGGGCGGGATCGGCAATTGCGCATTGCCCGGGCCAAAATAGCCGCCCGCACCTGACTTCAGCAGGTCTTCCTTGGAGTAGGAGGATTGGGGCGTGTGGTAATCGTGCGGTCCGGACATGGCGGTTCCCTTGTTCAATCAGCGCAAGAGGCTTTACGAGCCTGTGCCGCGCGGCTTGTCAACAGGGAGAGGGTGTCCAGACTGCCCTTGCTTACAGGGTGGCTTCGCTGGTCGTTACGCCCCAGAGGGCGGCAGCCGGGACGAAGCCTTTATAGTTTCCGGCTTCGATGCGGCACCAATTGTCCGCGCATTTGCCGAGCTCCACCAAGACGGTCGCCTCTATGCGGGCGACCTCTGCGCTTTCCGGATCCGGCGCGTGATGCAGGATCGTGTCGGTCTGCACCATGGCCTTGGCTTCCGGTTCCAGCATGCGGGCATGGACCCAGACTTCTGAGCCGGACGGATCCCGTACACGGCGCCAGTTCTGGCTCTCCTTGATGATCAGCAGGGGCAAGCCCTGGCGTTCGTAGCGCCAGAGGATCGGATGATCGCGGCTGGGGCCGGCCCGACCATTCACGGCATTGTATTTCAGGGTCTCGAAGCGCGGGACTTCCTTTCCGGAAAATTTGCTCACGCGCACATAGGTCGGACCCTCAGCCAGTGCCGAAGCGCAAGCAAAGACGAGCCCGGTTAAAATAATGGCTGCCCACTTCATGTGCAGTCTTTTCCCATGTCTGCGAGGGGATAGAATTCCATAGCCGAATGAATCTTGTGTAAAATATGAAGCGTTGGCGTGGTCTAATCCCTCTGCTAAGGCCCGAATGAGAATATTTGCAAAAAGAGTTCCTATGTCCGCGAAGAAGTTGAAAGTCGTTGTCACCCGAAAACTCCCGGCGCCGGTCGAATTGCGCCTCAAGGAATTGTTCGATGCGAGGCTGAACAATGATGATCACCCCTTTACGCAGGAGGAACTGGTCGAGGCGATGCAGACCGCCGACGTGCTGGTACCCACGGTAACTGACAAACTGGACGGCCGGATCATGGCCCGGGCAGGGGACCAGTTGCGCCTGATTGCCCAGTTCGGCGCGGGTGTGGACAATATTGACGTGCAGAGTGCCGTACAGCGCGGCATCACCGTGACCAACACGCCCGGCGTGCTGACCGATGATACGGCGGATGTCGCCATGGCACTGATCCTGTCAGTGCCGCGCCGCCTGTTCGAAGGTGCGCAGATCATGAATACGGGCGGCTTTGACGGCTGGACGCCGACCTGGATGATGGGCCGCCGACTCGCCGGCAAACGGCTGGGCATCATCGGCATGGGGCGTATCGGTCAAGCGGTTGCTCGACGCGCGAAGGCCTTTGGCTTGCAGATCCATTATCACAACCGCAAACCGGTCAGCCCGCGCATCGAGGAATTGCTGGAGGCGACTTATTGGGACAGCCTCGACCAGATGCTCGCGCGCATGGATATCGTCTCGGTGAACTGCCCGCACACGCCCGCAACATTTCATCTGATGAATGCCCGCCGGATCGAGCTCATGAAGCCGGAATCCTATATCGTGAATACGGCCCGCGGCGAGGTGATCGACGAAGCCGCGCTGGCCCGCGCGCTGAAGGCGGGCAAGATTGCCGGGGCGGGGCTCGACGTGTTCGAGCGGGAGCCGACGGTGAATGAAGAATTGTTCGGCCTGCCGAATGTTGTTCTGCTGCCGCATATGGGCTCGGCCACGATCGAGGGCCGTACCGAGATGGGCGAGAAGGTCATCATCAACATCAAGACCTTCGCGGACGGCCACCGCCCACCAGACCGCGTAATCCCCGCAATTTTGTAGGGCGGGCTTCAGTCCAGCGCGCCGATATAGGGCAGGCCGCGATATTTGCCGGCATCGTCCATGCCATAGCCGACCAGGTAGCGGCCCGGCGCATCGATGGCGCAATAGTCGACGCCGTCTGCGCCGCGTGGGGCCCAGGGCTTTTGGGTCAGAGCGCAGGTGATGACTTCCCGCGCACCCTTGGACAGCAAATGAGCCTTGGCAAAGGCCAGCGTGCGGCCCGTATCGTAGACATCATCCAGAATGATGACGCCCTTGTCCTTCACGGACCGGGCAAGGTCTGCACGCACGACCACGCGACCCGAGCTTTCGCGCGCGTCGCGATAGGACTCCAGCCAGATCACGTCGAGGGTGGGGTGGATATCGCGCCGGGCGAGGGCCTTCATCAGATCCGCCGTGAAGGGTGTGGCCCCGATCAGGATCGAGACAATCGTCCACTCCCCCGTCAGGCGCGGGGCCAGCGTGTCCGCCAGCTTGTCGATCTGGGCCAACAGTTCGTCTTCAGGCACGATTACTTCGATTTTGGGCAGGTCGGTCATTCGGCAGGCGTTTCCGTTTCGGTGGCCATGAGGTCTTCAGTGGTAGGATCCGGGATATCGTCCCGCGGGGGCATATCGGAGAGATCGACGAATTTGAGTTCGATCTCGAAGCTTTCCATCGGCGCCTGTTCGACGACAACCTGAAACGTTCCCGATTCGCCTGCCGCCAGTTGGTCCGGCCGGATGCGGCCGTATTTGGTGGCAACCACGGCGCCGATTTCGTCTTTCAGGTCGACGCGCACCGCTGGCGTGTCGACGGTAGAGCGCGAAATGTTGAGGGCATTGCCTGCCACAGTGACGACTGGAACCGTGTCATTGAAGGTGCGGCTGCGCTGGATATCTTCGAAGTCGAGCCCGAACCGATTCACATTGAACCCGATCTGTTTGTAGATGCTGCCAGCCTGCGGCCAGAGCTTCACGACTTCATTGCGGTACATGATGGCCCCAACGCCGAGGGAGAAGAACAGGCCTGCGGTGACCAGCCAGGAGAGCAGGGCGGCCGTACGGCTCTTGCGACGGCGTTGTTCGCGGACTTTTTCGCGATAAATCTCGTGGGCCGCGGCGGGGGTACGCCGGACCGTTTCGTCCAGATGTTTCGGTTCAACAAACCAGGATCCGCCACAGGCCGCGCACTTAACAGTGCGACCGCTTTCACCGATTGTTGAGTCATCGGCGAAATACTGGGTTTCACAATTGGGACAGGTGAGGATCATGTCTTGGTGTTTCCCGCAATTCGCCCCAATAATCCATTCGCCCGCGCACAGGACAGGAGCCTATGACTCTTTCCCGCCACGACCTGTTTGACGATGTTGCCGTACGCCTCGATGGTGTTTCGCTGCGCTATGACTCGTCAGAGGATATCCTTAGCGGGATTGATCTGGTCCTGAAACCCGGATCATTCAGCTTTCTGACGGGTGCCTCCGGCGCAGGCAAGACCAGCTTGCTGAAGCTGCTTTATCTCGCACTGAAACCGACACGGGGCGAAGTCTCCTTGTTTGGCCGCCCGACGAGCCGTTTGACGCGAGATCAGCTGTCGGCATTGCGTCGCCGGGTTGGCGTTGTCTTCCAGGAGTTTCGCCTGCTGGACCATTTGACCGCATATGAGAATGTTGCGCTGCCGCTGCGGGTGTTGGGCCGGAAAGAGTCGACCTATCGCAGCGATGTCGAGGAATTGCTGGCCTGGGTCGGGCTTGGCGAGCGGATGCATGCGCGGCCAACCACACTTTCGGGCGGCGAACAGCAGCGCGTCGCCATCGCCCGCGCCGTGGTGACCCAGCCGGACATCCTGATTGCGGACGAGCCGACGGGCAATGTCGACCCGGAGATGGGCTCGCGCCTGATGCGGCTGTTCCTTGAGCTGAACAAGCGCCGGGCTACGACAGTGATTATCGCGACCCACGATCTGGAACTGGTGCGGCAGGTCGAGGCGCCGGTGTTTCGCCTGCAGCACGGCCTGCTGGTACAGGATGTGGAATATGGGCCGGCCGCACGACGGCGGACAGACCTTTCGAAGGCGGTGGAATAGGCATGGCGAAGGAAACTCCTCTCCTGCCGCTTGAGGACGCGCGCGAAATGGCCCTGTTCTTTGTGGTTGGGGCACTGTGTTTTCTTGCGGCGCTGGCGACGCTGTCAGCGAAGTCGACCTATGGCGCGGCGCGCAGCTGGACGGCAGAAGTCGAAGGCGAGCTGACCGTGTCGCTGCCGGATGCTGACCGGCGTGGCGCAGAAGCCGCGCGAAAGCTGATCGAGTCGACCGATGGCATTCGTGAAGCGCGCTTGTTGTCGAAAGCGGAAATTGATGCGCTGCTGGAGCCGAATTTTGGTAGCCGGGGCTTGCCGGAAAGCCTGCCCCTGCCACAGCTGATCGCGGTCACCGCCGAGCCGGATGTGGAGTTTATCGGGCCAACTCTGGAGCGCCGCCTCACCGAGGCGGGATTTGTAAACGCTGTGGACGAGCATGCCGATTGGGCCGGAGATGTTCGACGCATGCTGGCGATTGCCCGGCTGGTGGCGCTGACGGCTGTCGCGCTTCTGGCATCAACGGCGGTCGCCGTGATCGCCTTTGCAACACATGCCGCGTTGCTGGCGCGTCGGGATATTGTCGATGTGCTGCATCTGGCAGGCGCGCGGGATCGGTACATTGCCGGCCTGTTCGAGCGACGCTTCTGGTTGCTCGGCATTCGAGCAGGAGCAGTAGGAGCCTTGCTCGCCCTCGGCGCAGCAGCGGCGATGATATTTGCGGTCCATTCCAGCGGCGCGCGAACCGGCTTGCTGCCTGAGCTGAGCCTGGATTTCCTGGACCTGATCATTCTGATCATCACCCCGCTGATTGCGGGACTTGCTGCGCGCCTTGCAGCACGTGTAACTGTCATCCGTTCTCTGAAGAGTGTCATGTGAGCGGTGAAAAACGACTGAAGAAACGACGCATCGGCGTGGTGCCGGCGATCGGAGTGGCAGTGTTGCTGTTGGCGGCGCTGGACTTTGTGCTGTTTGCGAACCGCGCCGCGAAGGCTGACCATTCACCAGAAGTCACTGGCGATGCGATCGTGGCGCTGACAGGAGGGTCCGGTCTGCGCATTGCTGCGGGCGTGGAACTGGTAATGCAGGGGCGTGGCGCACGGTTGCTCATTTCCGGCGTGAACCCGGATGTGCCTGTGGAAGATTTGATCACTCTGGCGGGGGGCGCCGCTGATGTGTGGGCGTGCTGCGTGGATATTGGCTATGTTGCTGAATCTACGCGGGGCAATGCCGAGGAAACCGCTGCCTGGGCATATGAGCGCGATTACAAGAAGCTGATCATCGTGACATCTGATTATCACATGCCGCGCAGCCTGATCGTGCTGAAAAAGTCGATGCCCGATATCGAGTTGGTCGCGTGGCCTGTGCGCACGGTGAATGATCCCGCTTCAATTTGGAGCGATCCTGATTCCTTTCGGGGCGTATTCCTCGAATGGGCCAAGTGGCGCGTGACGACCTTCGAATGACCGGTTATCTGGTAGTCCAATGATGATGTTTCGTTCGATCCTGTTCGTAATCTGGATGTACGGGCTGATGGCCGTTCTGGGCCTGCTGACCCTTCCGGCATTGCTGTTGCCGAAAGCGGTGACGTTCTGGGCGATCAGCCTGTATGCGCGCGGCCTGATTTGGGGGCTGAAAGTGTTTTGCGGCATCAGCGTGGAAATACGCGGCCGCCAGAACATGCCGCGTGGTACGGTGCTTTATGCGGGCAAGCACAATTGCATGCTGGACGTGTTCATTCCTTTCCTCGTGATGTCTGCACCGGCGATCATCCTGAAGCAGGAATTGCTGTGGTATCCGTTCCTTGGCTGGTATGCGCTGAAGGCGGCGATGATCCCGATTGACCGAGCGGGGAATACGAGAACGCTGAAGAAGATGGTCGCAGCTGCAAGGGAGCGCGCCGACGATGGTCGCCAGATCGTGATCTTCCCGGAAGGGACACGCACGGTGCCAGGGGCCGAGCCTGCCTACCATGCGGCCGGTATTTCGGCGCTCGCCAAGGGTATTGAGGCGCCCATCCTGCCGGTGGCGACAAACGCTGGCCTGTGTTGGCCGGGTCGGGGAGTGAAGCGCAGCAAGGGGACGATCATCTACGAGATCCTGCCGCCCATTCCGGCGGGCCTGCCACGCAAGGAATTGATGAGCCGGCTGCAATCGGAACTCGAGACCGCATCAGACGCTCTTGTTGCCGAGGGCCGTACCGTGCAGGGTCGCCTCGCCCACTAACTCGCTTCAGGACACGTCAATGGTCGAGCCCTCCACCTCTCGGAAAAAATCTCGGTTCTGGCTCTATGCGCCATTTGTCCTGCTGCTGATCCTCGTCGGCGCATGGACAGCCTATTGGTTCATAGCGAAAGACCAACTCGACAAGGGCATTGATGAATGGATAGCGGCAGAACGTGCCAATGGCGCTGAGCTTGAATATTCCTCCAAGTCGTTGGGCGGGTTTCCCTATCGGTTCGAGCTGGTCGTGAACGATCCGGTCTACCAGCCGGCCGGTGCGCCCCGCTGGGAAGGTGAGCAATTGCGCCTCGTCATGCAGCCCTGGAACTGGCAGCATGTCATCGCCTATTCGCCGGGTCGGAACCTGCTAACGGAGGCAGGCGGGCTTCGTCAGACCGTGACACTGGACAAGACATCCGCCGCCAGCCTCTCTTGGAACAGCGACACGATTGAGCGCATCGGCCTGCAAATGGGCAATGCGACGGCGCTGATCGATGGCGAGACCTATGCGACAACCGGGTTTTCCCTGAACCTGAAACCGCGTGAAGGCGCAGAAGATGATTTGATGATCGCCCTGCAATGGGACCGGCTGACCATCAATGCAGCCCCGCAAGGCGCAGAGTTTCTTGGCGACACGATCGGACCTTCACGTCTGATCGGCGAAGTGCGCAGCTTCTTTCCGGCCTGGATTCGCAGCGGCGGCAATCCGGAACGCTTCCATCGCGCGCTCGTGCAGGAAGATGGCGCAGTCGAAATTGCGCAAGGTCTGCTTGATTGGGGCCCGCTGGATCTCGGCGTAAAGGGCGACATCAAGTTTGATGACGGCCTGGCGCATGGCTCTCTGGGCATGCGGATAGAAAGTGCGGACGAGTTGCGCGACGCGCTGGATGCCTCCGGCCAGTTGGGACAGCAGGAAAATGCCATGCTGACCATGCTGGAAACCTCATCTGCGGATGGTGGCTTCCTGACCTTCACCATCAAGGACAGTGAAGTGAGGATGGGTCTGATCCCGGTCGGCACACTGCCAGAGCCGGGCTATTGACGGCGCCCTCGCGGCGGGTGCTGAGCGCGGCCTGCGAGACACTGGCCGCTGCAGACCCCGCATTGGCGAGAGCCTATGACGAACTGGGTATTCCGGAATGGCGGGTGGGCGAACCCTGCTATGCGGCGCTCTGCCGGCTGATTTCCTATCAACAACTCTCTACTACGGCTGCCGGCAGAATCTGGGAACGCACCCAGGCGATGTTTGGCGAAGTGACGCCGGTGGCTGTTCTGGCTGCGGATCCCGAAGATATTCGGGCGTGTGGCATGTCCCGCCCCAAGGTTCAGCACATGATCTCGATTGCCGAGGCGATGACCACAGGCAGGCTCGACCTTGAGCGTGTTTGCACTTCTGATCTGGATGTTGCGCGCAAGGAATTGATCTCGGTGAAGGGAATCGGCCCGTGGACTGCGGAATTGTTCCTGCTCTATTCGGTCGGCGCGACGGACGCTTTCCCGGTGGGTGATGTTGGCTTGATGGAGGCGCACAAGCTGCTTCTGGAGGTCGAAACCCGTATGGAAATCAAGGAATTCACTGCGCATGCCGAGTGCTGGCGACCCTATCGCGGCGTGGCGGCACATCTGCTCTGGGGCTGGATCAACGACCGGCGCGCCAAGGCGGCCCAGCCGAGCCCTCAGGCCTGACCATCTGGACAGCGTTGCAAAACGCCGCAACTGTCATAATCTCATTATGTGAATCACCTAAAGCAGGGGCGAGACGAAAAGGAGCTACGCCTTCAGTCGGTTCAAACAGACATATCTTCTCAGTGTCATGGAGGTGACCCATGGCTGAGATCATTTCGGCCCCCCCGAGCGGCCGGCCCGCTCTCGTATTGAACGCTGATTTTCGGCCGCTCTCTTATTATCCCCTTTCTTTGTGGCCCTGGCAGGAAGTGGTGAAAGCCGTGTTCCTCGACCGTGTCGATATCATCGCGGAATATGATTATGTCGTCCGCAGCCCGAGCACGGAGTTCCGCCTGCCCAGCGTTATCGCGCTAAGGGATTTTGTCCGGCAGGATCGCCCGCCGGCTTTTACCCGCTTTAATGTCTTCCTGCGCGATGGTTTCGAGTGCGCCTATTGCGGCACGTCGGAGCATCTGACCTTCGACCATGTCATTCCGCGCTCCAAGGGCGGTCGGACAACATGGGAAAACATCGTCGCCGCCTGCAGCCCCTGCAATCTTCGCAAGGGCGGAAAACTGCTCAAGCATACCGACATGCAGCTGATGCGGCGCCCGGCGCGGCCGAATAATTACCAGCTACAGGAGATTGGCCGAAAATTCCCGCCGAACCACCTGCATGAGACCTGGATGGATTATCTCTATTGGGACATCGAACTGGAAGGCTGACCGAAGGGATCAGCGCCAGTCATAGGCAAGGCGCGCCTGTTCGATATGGTCGAGCTTTGCATGCAAGGCCGACCAGTCGTCCGACTCGGCAATGGGCGCCCAGACCGCCTCGACTTCATCGATCACCAGGCTGACCGGGGCAGGGGCCTGGAAGTAGGCATGCTGAAGGCGTTCGGGCCGGACCGGGCTACGAGCGACCAGCGCTGCCCGCACAGGCACAAACCGGTCTTCCTTATAGAGCGTTGCTTGGGGGGAGGCGACGGCCCGCGAGGTGCTTTCATGCCCACCAAACCAGTCAAAGAAGGTCTGCGGCCAGCTCGCGCCTGTCTCGGTCATCCACGCATAGAACGCCTGCAGGAACTCCGTATCCGTATCAGGAACACCTAACGGTTCAATGCCGAGCATGGCGTGAGTGTGAGAAATGAAGCTTTCCTGATAGGCGCGTTCATAAGGTTTGAGGCCGCCGGCGAGGTCTTCCGCCCCAGCGAGGGGCAAGAGGGCGGAGGCGAGTTGTTGGAGTGCCCATCCACCCTGCAAGGGTTGACGTCCGAAACGGTACAGACCCTGCTGGTCGAAGTAGGCGGCGGTGAAGTTCGGATCGGAAATCGGCAGGAACCGCCAGGGACCGAAATCGAATGTCTCGCCCGTAATATTGAAATTGTCCGTGTTCATCACGCCGTGCACGAAACCCGCGGTCATCCATTGCCCGATCATGTGACCGGTTGCGGAGGCTATGGCCGAGAGCATGTTTACCGTCTTGCGACTGACATCGTCATCCATCGCATGAGGATGGAAGTTGGTCACTACATAGTCGACGAGCCGCGCCAGATCGTCTGCCTGTTCAAGATAGGCAAGACGCTGGAAGCTGCCGAAACGGATGTGACTGTGTGACAGGCGAGTGAGTACGGCAGAGCGAGTCGGGGAGGGTTCGTCGTTCCGGGCCAGCTGTTCGCCGGTTTCTATGAGGGCGAACGGCTTGGACGTATTGACGCCAAGGGCTTCGAGGTAATTCGCTGCAAGAATTTCGCGCACGCCACCCTTCAGTGTCAGGCGTCCATCGCCTTGGCGACTCCATGGCGTCTGACCAGACCCCTTCGTGCCAAGATCGAGCAGGCGTGAGTCCGTGTCGCGGACCTGAGCAAAAAGGAAGCCGCGTCCATCGCCCAGCTGCGGATTGTAGGTGCCGAACTGGTGGCCGTGATAGCGCAGGGCGAGGGACCGTTTCAGATTTTGGGGCAGGGGCGCGAACCGGCCGAAATGGGTCGCCTGATCCGCTGTATCCAGATCGCCCAGACCGACCTCGTCGGCCCAGCGCGTGTTCCAGTACCGTATTGTATGCTTCGGGAAGTCTGCAGGATCGACGGGGTCGCTTATGAAATCGGCGATGGCGAGAATGGGGGGGGTCTGGGTCATGCGCTCTCACATAGGGCCTGAATGAAGAAAGGGCGACCCGCCGGGCCGCCCTTTCCGAAAAGATTGACAGGAACTGATCCTAGTATTCGTAGGTCAGCTCGAGGCCAACAAGACGGCCTTTCTTGAGCGGAGCGAACGTGCTGCCACCAGGGTCATTCTGGTAAGGTAGCTGCGTACCGGTCGACCGAGGGGCCGGGAAAGGCAGCTGGGTATCGTTACCCGTCTGAACTTCGTCTAGCAGGTTCTTGCCGTAGATCGACGCGGCGAGACCGTCTATTGGCGTTTCCCAAGTCAGGTTCGCATTCAGCATGTTGGCGGAACGAATCCAACCGAAGTTGCTGTCAGTATATGCGATACGGTCACGATATTGATAGTTCACCTGACCGACGAGGGCACCGGAGTTCCCGAGGTCGATGTCCTTGATGAGACCGACGCCCCAGGTTGCTTGTGGCACGCGGGGGAGGTCGAGTGCGAGATCGCTGTCACCCACGACACCGTCCGCATCCAGATCGAAGAACACGTCATCATAGGATGCATCGATCATGCCGACATTGAACGTGGCGAGCCAGGAGTCTGCGAAGGCGACCCGACCATCCACTTCGACGCCCGTGATGGTCGCATCGGCGGTGTTGATGATGTTCTGAACAACGCCCGATGAACCAGCGGTGTTGACCTCACGCTGCATGTTCTGGATTTCGGTGTGGAACACAGCACCATTGACCTGGATACGACCGTCTTCACTGCTGGTCTTGAATCCAACTTCGAAGGCGTCGACTTCTTCTTCATCAAATCCGAAATCGCCGGTTTGGTTCACGAAGTCGAAGAAGATCGGAATATCGGTGATGCGGAAATTGTAGCCACCGGAGCGGAAGCCTTTGGTGTAGTGACCATAGGTCTGCAAATTGTCGTTCCAGAAGTATTGCAGGCCAACTTTCGGCGTCCAGTTGGACCACTCATTGCCATCACTGAAACCATTAGGCTCCTGTGCCAAACCACCTGTGATCAGCGAGATCAGAGCGTTGGTGCCGTCTGGCGAACAGGTGCCGCCAACAACCGAACACTCATTGCGTGGACGGAGATAGATAACGTCGGCTTCTTTTTCTTCATTGGAATAACGCAGGCCGAGCGTACCGACCAGCTTGTCCGTGAGGGAATAGTCGACGTTGGCGAAGGCGCCCCAGACGGTATGGTCCTGACGGCCACCACCATAGAAGCCCCACGGAATTGTCGCTGGAAGCGTGGCTGGGCGGGTGGTCGGCAGGTTGCGCGTTTCAGTGTAGGCGATTTCTTGCTCGAAATAGTACACGCCAGTCGTCACGTCCGCTTTTCCGAACGTGCCAGCATAGCGCAGCTCGTTGGAGAACTGTTCCTGCGAGAGCTCAGCACCGGAATGAAAGAAGGTGATTGGCGAAGCATCAATGTCGCCGATCGAGTCGCCCGTATAATCACGATAGCCGAAGATGTTGGTGATACGGCCGTTGCCGAAATCAACGTCATAATCGGTACGCAGAGAGCCGAAGACAGTTTCGGATTCTGCCAAGCCTGGCTCGTCAATTGAGAAATCGAACGAGTCGCGGTCGAAATAGCCAGCGTTGGAGCCGGATGGGCCATCACCGCGGCTGTCGGTATACTCGACCTTGCCGAGGAAGGTGAGACGCTCGGTGGGCGTGAATTCCAGCGCGCCGCGATAGGTTGCGGTCTGGAGTTCACCGTGATTGTCGCCATTGTACTGGTTTTCGAAATAGCCGGCGTCGGTTGTGTAGGAGGCGCCGATCTTTCCGTTCAGCACGCCTTCGATCAGCGGGCCGGAGACGTAGCCTTGGACAGTAGCGCTGTTGCCACCACGGTCCTCGTCAACCGGGCCGTCAACTTTCGCACCGATCTTGTAGGTGAATTCATCCGACGGATTGCCCGTGTTCACGACCACAGCGCCGCCAGTGGTGTTGCGACCAAACAGGAGGCCTTGAGGGCCACGCAGAATTTCGATGCTGTCCACGTCGAACAGGTCGATGACCACGCCGCTGTTCACGCCCAGGTAGACACCGTCGATGAAGACGCCGACGGCCGGATCGATCGATGGGATGGACGAGTTCACGCCCAGACCACGAATGGCGAAGTTCGCAGTGCCGCGTGACGTGCCGACATCATCCAGCGAAACGTTTGGGGACGAGTAGGACAGGCTTTCCAGTGTCGTGACGTTCAGCGCGTCGAGCGTGTCGGAGTTGAAGGCCGTAACCGCGACGGGCACATCCTGAACATTCTCGACGTCCTTTTTCTTTGTGGCGGTCACAGTGACCGTTCCAAGTACGCGATCGATTGCAGATTCACGTTCGGTTTCAGCTTCCTGTGCCTGGGCATTGGTCGCAATTAGAAGGACGGCGGAAGCCGTCGCAAACAACGATTGTTTGAGATGCATAGCAGTTTCCTGATTGTAATATTATAGTTCCGGGAGGGTATTTCGGAGCCCGCTCTTGGCGGCGGGTACGATTAAAAATAATCGCTATTTCGCTAGATTCAGCCTCAAATAACGAGTCTGTCGGGGATTGTTTTTTACTGTAACATTTGCGCCACAATCGGGCCGTTTCCGACCAGATATGTTCAGAAATTGTGCAGGTCCGGATCAAGCTTCTAGATACGACAACGTTGTAATGATGGCGTCCCGTAAGGAAGCTGCGGCAATTTGTTGCGCCGCACAACAAAATTACCCTGTTTCCGTCCGGAAGCGAGCATATGCTGCCTGTGAGTGAGACATGAGCCGAACACTAGATTCGGCCGCTCACACCACGGGAGGAAGTATATGAAACACCAAATGAAAATGTGGATAAGTGCGTCTTGCGCTGCGCTGGCGGTCGGTATGCCGGCCGTCGCACAGGAGGAAGACGGGAGCGAGCTGCGCCAGTCGACCGTTACGGTTACTGGCTCGCTGATCGCGGGTACACCGGAAGATGCCGCGCTGCCAGTCGACGTGCTGACCGCCGCTGAATTGAAACTTGAGGGTTCGCCATCAATAACGGAACTGATCCGGAATCTCGGCGTATCGTCGGGGGTTGATGGACAAACCAATCAGTTCGCCTCGAACGGACTGGAGGGTACGTCCAACGTCAACCTACGCGGGCTTGGCCCAGCCAGGACACTGGTCCTGATCAATGGACGCCGCCAGACCTATCACCCTTATGCGATTGGCGAGCAGGCGCAGCTGTTCATTGACACGAACATGATCCCGAGTGCCGCAGTCGGCCGGATCGAGGTGCTGAAGGATGGCGCGGCCGCGATCTATGGTTCGGACGCCATTGCCGGCGTCGTGAACTTCATAACACGGTCAGACCTGGAAGGGTTCGAAATCAGCGCTGACTTCCAGCAATTCGACGGCACCGACGGCGAGTACAACATCAATGCCTCCTACGGCATGCAGGGCGGCAACTGGAACTGGGTCACTTCGGTAGGCTACAATTTCCGTCCGGAAGTGCCACTGCTGGAGAAGGACTGGGCGATCCTGCCTTATGCCGATAATCCGGTCGGCGGCTGGTCCACCCTGTCCAATCCCGGCTATTATGTGCCACTGGGACTTATTGGCGGCCAGGTCGGAGCAATCCAGGGTCCGACCGGCGACCTCGGCTGTGTTGATACGGGCGGCTTCGTCAATCCGGCTAGCGGCCTGTGCAACTTCAACTTCACCCAGTATGACAACCTGGTCGAGGAAGAGGAGCGCTACCAGGTCTTCTCCGAGTACAACCGGACCTTCGGCAATGGCATCGATTTCCACATCGAGGGCCTTTATGGCTACAGCGACGTGCCGTCTTGGAAGACGTCTCCGTCTTATCCGCCGCAGGAGCTTGCGACCCAAGTCGTTCTGGCCTCGCATCCTGGCTTCCAGCAATACATGGCCGACAATCCTGGTCAGTTCCCGGCCGGCACGCTGGCGGCGCTGTTTATCGGCCGTTCGTTTGGTTGGGGCGGTTACCCCGGATCGGATGGCGGACCGCAGGAAGGCTTCCGTACCTATGAGAGTTATCGCGTGGCCAGTGACCTGGCCGGGCAGTTCGACAATGGCATCAATTGGGATGCCGCGCTGAGCTGGTCGACCACGGAAGGCGAGCGGGTGACGAATGACACCTATATCGCTGGCTTCACCGCCGCTCTGAACGGATTTGGTGTCTGTACGGACCCGATCACGGGGAACGACCCGGCGACCGGAACCCAGCCCTATGCGGCCGGCTATGCCGGATCGCTGACGGCCGGTGCCGGCGGGTGTGAATATTACAACCCGTTCTCGAACGCGATTGCTGCCAACGGAATTACCGGTGTCGCGAACCCGAGCTATGTACCAGGCTTGGAAAACACCGAAACGCTGGCCGACTGGCTGACGGACGGTGTCGGCACCACGGTGACCACAGACCTTCTGGTATTTGATGCCTCCATGTCCGGCATGAGCGGCATCCAGGCCGCTGGTGGCGAAGTGGGCTGGGGCGTCGGCATGCAGGTGCGTCGGGAAGGTTATGAAGTCGTTCCAAACGACGTGACGAACCTGACCCTCAATCCGGGCCCGGGCGGCACGGGACCATTCTCCTTCTTGGCCGGTACGACGCCAGTGGATGAGGACCAGACCATCTATGCCGTCTTCGGTGAACTGCAGGTGCCGCTCTATGAGGACATAGATATGCAGGTGGCCATGCGCTACGAAGATTATGGTGGCGATGTTGGCTCGACCTTCGACCCAAAGGTTGCGATCAAGTGGCAGGCCAATGACAACCTCGCCCTGCGAGGTTCGGCCCAGACCTCGTTCCGCGGGCCAACCCTGAACCAGCTGTCCGGCCAGGTCACGACCCTGCAGTTCGTTGGTGCAGCCTCGGCGTTCAAGGCGGTCGACCAGTTCGGCGATGCGGCCCTGAGCCCGGAATCGGCTTTCAGCTTCAATGTCGGCGCCCTGTATGACAACCAGAACGGATTCACCGCGTCGATCGACTACTACAATTTCGACTTCTCGGATCCGATCATTGTCGAAGACCAGTCGTCGATCGTGGGTGCCGCCGTTGCGGCCCTGGCGGCTGGGGACCTGGAGAACCCGATCCTGTCGCGGATCACCTTCACCGACAACAATGGTGACGGCATCAATACAGCCGATGAAATTGCCCGTATCAGGACAAATGTCGTGAACGGCCCGGACATTCAGACGTCCGGCGTGGACGTCCGTGCCGAACAGGTCTGGGACATGAACACCTCAAGCTTCACCCTCGGCGGCGAAGCCAGTTATATCATAGAGTATGATGTGGACGATTTCGACATCGAAGGCGTGATGATTGCCGGCGGTGATCGGGTCGGCCAGTTCAACCGGTCGAATTTCTCCCGCTCGCTGCCGCAGCTCAAAGCCAATATCTTTGGGAACTATGAGCTCGGTGATCACAACTTCCGCGCTGTGATGCGCTACATGGATGCATATGATGATGAGCGTGGCGACCTGACTGGCAACAACACGACGGAGATCGATAGCCAGACCACGTTCGACCTGTTCTACACTTGGCAGTCGACCGCTTGGGACCTCGACCTCGGTCTGTCTGTGGTGAACGTGACGGATGAAGATCCACCATTTGCACAGTTCGATCTGAATTATGATCCCTACACACACAATCCGTTTGGCCGTACATTCAAGATAAGTGTGACCAAGCGTTTCGGCGGCAGCAACTGATTGCCATCGAATGCAGCACTGGGGACGGCCTTCGGGTCGTCCCCTTTTTTATGCCGGGATGTCAGAAGGCGCCAAGTGCCCGGCCAGCTTCAACGCCGGCATCGCGGATAGCAACGCGCACGGCATCTGACAGGGCGGTCATGTTCATGAAGCCATGTACCATGCCCGGATGTTCGCGCACGCTGACGCGCACGCCAAAACTCGCCATCTTGTCGGCATAGGCGAGGCCTTCATCCTTGAGCGGGTCCCATCCGCACAGTACGAAGTGCGCTGGCGGCAGGCCCTTGAAGGCATTCGGTTCTGCGAAGAGGGGCGAGACGCGAGGATCCATTCGTTCGGCATCATTCCCGATATAGGCATCGCGGAAATACTCGAACAGATTGGCTGATATGAAGAAGCCGCCTTCCTGGAAACTCATTTTCTTTGTGCGGATGTCCACAAATTGTACAAGCGGATAGAGCAATAGCTGGAAGGCAGGGCCCTTTTGGCCCGTCCGCAACAATTCCTGAGCCAGAAAGGCAGACAGGTTTCCGCCAGCACTGTCGCCGCTGACCGCCAACCGGTCCGGATCAACCCCGCACGCTTCGGCATGGGTGGTGATCCAGCTCCATGCGGCGAGGGCATCTTCATGGGCCGCGGGAAATTTGTGCTCCGGCGCGAGCCGGTAGTCGATCGCGATCACCCTGGAGCGTGCGCCTTCAGCCAGCCGCTTGCAGATCATGTCATGACTGTCCAGGTCGCCGAGCACAAAGCCGCCGCCATGGAAGAAAATGATTCCCGGACCGGGCGGAATGCCTGCGCCGAGGGGGGTGTAGATACGTGCCTTCATCGGCCCGCCGGGGCCGGGGATGGTGATCAGCGAGATATTTGCCATCTCCGGCGCATCACGCTCGATCGCGCGACTGGCGACATAGAATTGCTGGCGCAGACGATCGACCGAACCTTTCCAGTCTACAGCGGAAAAGTCCGGCATCTGGAATTTGTCCATGAATTGGCGGAAGGTATCATCGAAGCCCATGACAGGCTAAATGGGGGTAAATTCCGGCCTTGTGAAGACGGCAATACGCCGCCAAGATGACGATATGAAAACCATAGACGTCTTCTGGTCGTTTCGTTCGCCCTATTCCTATCTTGCGACCAAGCGCCTTCGCAGCATGAGCAATGCCTGGGATGTACGGGTGCGTCCGCGACCAGTCTATCCGATTGCCATTCGAACGCCGGAATTCTTCTCCGAAATACGGCCGCAATGGGTGCCCTATCTGATGAGGGATATTGTCCGTCTGTCGCAATATCTGGGGCTACCGCTCGGAGCGCTCAATCCGGATCCTGTCGTCATGAACATGATGACCCGCGAGATTTCACCGGACCAGCCGCATATTGGTCGGCTGACCCGAATGGGGATTCTTGCTTGTGAGATCGGCGACGCCGAGGGCTGGGCCTTCATGGATGAGGTCTCCAGCCTGATCTGGTCAGGAGGGGCTTGGACCGAAGGGACTGCTCTGGTTGAAGCTGCCGCGCGTGCAGGGTTTGACCTCGCCGAATTGGACTCTCGGCAGGAAGCAGAGAAGGACCGGCTCGAAGGCTTGATTGCCGAGAACCAGGCTGCTCAGGATCCGCATCATTGGGGTGTGCCGCTGATGGTGTTCGAAGGGGAGGCCTTCTTCGGCCAGGACCGGCTGGATGTGCTGGAATGGCGACTGGAACAGTCTGGCGTGCAGCGCCGGTCATTCAAAAGCTCGACAAGCTCTTTAACTGGCTGAGGTCTCCACCGCTGAAATCCGCAGAGCGAACCATCTCAGCAAATGCGCGGCCCTTGGTCCCCTGGGGCAGGGTTTTCAGCGCGGTTACGGCAGTCGCGCCCAATTGGCACATATCGAGAGAAGCCAGCGCTGACTTCGACGGACCTTCCGGTCCGGAGGCCATTAGGAGTGGCATGATTTGTGGATCCGACATCAGGGACATCGCGACGCCTTGAAGTGCCGCTTCATCGCGAGATGTCAAGTTGCCGTGCTTCACGGGACGCGTTTGGGCGTCTTCAATGGCCAAGAGCGCTATACTGATTGACGCAAACGAATAGTCAGTCAGTTCGGAGCCAAGATCTGCGAGGTCGGACGCAGCGGCCATCTGACCCGACAGGCCTGACGCTGTGTTGAAGTCCTGATATCGGCTGCCGGCACACCAGCGATGCCCGGAACGCGATGCGCTCTTGAGCTGTGAACGGGTCATATCCAGCCAGTCATCGACATGGCGCATATCAGCCTTTGCCAAGTCCGACTTGTGCCGAGCCAATACCTGGCCAGCCTCTTCGATGGCAATTTTCGTATGATCGTATGCGTCGGCTTTGGCGAGCCGCCGATCAAGATTTGCGCGTGCCGCGGGATCGACGCGGCTGAGCGCGGACAGGAATGACCTGGCCGATTTTCCAGAGAACTCCGGATATTCCATCTTTGTGGTGGTGGCGGCGTCTTGCATCCGAGCAAGCGTGTGAGCGCTTCCCGGCGCAGCGTGGTTTGCGGATTGAGGCAAGTTGAGCACAGCGAAGAATGCGCCTGCTACAACGGCCAGGGTGATCGCTCCGAAAACAAGCGTGTTTCCGCCTGCTGATTTTTCCCCGCCTCGCGCGTCAAACGTCATTATACGTCCCCCGATACAATATAGGTTATATGGGGAAAATACTGACAAAGACTTATCGGGACAGAAAAACCGTTTTGCTTCAGAGACTTCGCGCGCGGGTCGCGTCAAATATACTTCAGGCCTCGGCCTGAACTGCAGCGACCACTAGCGAAAGCGCACGGTGCATCAGTTCTTCATCCAGGGCCTCAGCCATGACTCGGATCAGGGGTTCTGTGCCAGATTTGCGTACAACCATACGGCCGCGTTCGCCCAACAGCTCGTCCGCTTGCGTCAGGGCATCGCCCACGCCTGAGCTTTCAAGGGGATTGGAGCCATTGAAGGGGATGTTGACCAATTCCTGGGGTGCAGGCTCAAACACCCGCATGATACTGGAAGCGGGCCGATCACTGGAGGCGAGCGTTTTCAGCACCTGGAGTGCCGCTAGCAGGCCGTCGCCTGTGGTCGAGACGTCGGACAGAATGATATGGCCGGACTGTTCGCCGCCCAGATTGAAACCATGTTGGCGCATATGTTCGCCGACATAGCGATCGCCCACTTTGGTACGGGCGAGGGTGAGATCCAGCCCCTTGAGATATTCGGCAAGCCCCATGTTCGACATGATCGTGGCGACCATGCCACCGCCCTTGAGACGGCCGGCGCGATGAAGTTCGCCCGCGATGAGCGCCATGACCTGATCGCCATCCACTTCTTCACCCAGCTCATCAATCACGATAACGCGGTCGGCATCGCCATCGAAGGCGATGCCAATGTCCGCCCCCGTTTCAGTGACGGTGGATTTCAGCAGGCCGGTGGCTGTGGATCCGACCCCCGCATTTATGTTCAGCCCATCGGGCGTGTCGCCAATGATCGTTATGTCGGCGCCCAGTTGACGCAATGCTGCCGGGCCAACTTCGAAAGCTGCGCCATGCGCGCAATCCAGAACGATCTTCAGGCCGGAGAAATCAATGTCCGTGCCCACCGTTTCAAGGCAGCGCTCCAGGTAGAGAGCGATTGCGCCGTTCATGTGATGCGGCGTTGCAATGGCGGGTGGCGGGGCGAAGTCGCCTTCAAAGGCTGATGCCATGGCGGCTTCCAGAGCCTCTTCTTCGGCGTCTGTGAGCTTGATCCCTGCGGGACTGAACAGTTTGATCCCGTTATCGTCTGATTTGTTATGTGAGGCCGAGACCATGAGTCCGAGGGCGGCCCCGGTCTCGCGGGTCATCAAGGCGACGGTGGGGGTGGGAACGACGCCCATCAGCACGGGTTTGAGCCCCATACTGGTCAGGCCTGCAATCAGGGCTGATTCAATCATCTGACCTGATCGGCGTGTGTCGCGACCAATGACGACTTCGCGGCCGCCATTCGGGGCGAAAGTGCGGGCTGCAGCAATCGCGAGCCGCAACGCGGATTCTGCGGTCATGGGCGGAGTATTCACGCGCCCGCGTATGCCATCGGTTCCAAAATACTGACGTGCCATAATCCGAATCCTTCGCCTGCGATTCTCGCAGGTTTGACGAGAAAAATCGAGATCGGGCCTCAGGTGGGGGTGACGTCGCCATACACGATGAAATGCGGATTGTCGTACCCTCGACCGGTCTTGCCATAGAGCAAGGGTGTCCCTTCTTCGGTCAGGACCCGGCCACCAGCAGCTTCCACAACAGCGTGGCCCGCTGCGGTGTCCCATTCCATGGTACGGCCCATGCGGGGATAGAGGTCAGCTTCTCCGGCAGCAATCAGGCAGAATTTCAGCGAAGAGCCTGCACCAACTGTCTCGGCCACATTGAACTTGCCGAGCCATTCGTCGGTTTCGGGCGAGCGGTGGGATTTGGACGCCACGGCGGTCAGGCCAGCCTCGGGCGCGGGCCGAATCTTCAGCGGTTCGCGGACCGTTGGCAGCTCGCCACCGGGTTCAGCCGTGGCTTGCCAGGCGGAATTGTGGCTTTCTGCAATAAACAGCCGGCTCTTGGCTGGCGCATACACAACACCCATGACCGGGCGGCCATGTTCGATGATCGCCACATTGACCGTGAATTCGCCATTCTTGTTCACGAATTCCTTGGTGCCATCGAGCGGGTCGACCAGCGCAAACCGATAACCATGTTCGGGCACCTTGCCTTCACTGAAGGATTCCTCGGCCACAACGGCGAGATCAGGCTCCGCCTCCGCAAGACCTTTCAGGATAAGTTCTTCCGCGCGTTGGTCGGCTTCAGTTACCGGTGACGCATCGCCTTTTCGTTCCACGCCGAAGTCGCTCGCATAGATATCCATTATGAGCTTGCCGGCATCGAGGGCAATCCGGCCGAGTTGGTCCGCAGTAATCGTCACTTTGTAGGGTCCCCTGATCAAATTCCGGCCCTTCCTGTCAGTCGCTCCGGGTTGAAGCAACCCAAAAATGCCCGCGGCGTTGACGCAGCAGGTTCGCGTCGGCAGACTTGGTGCTCGGTCGTCAAAGAGGGTGAAGATGATCTCACGTCGACACATGATGCTTCTTGGAGGCGCTGCTGCCATGCCGTGGCCCGGGCAAGCCCAGGAATCGCCTGCAAAGCCTCGGATTGCCCTGGTCATCGGGAATGCGGCCTATTCCAGTGGAATTGGTACATTGGCAAATCCGATCAATGATGCAGAGCTCGTGGCGCAGGGGATTGCAAATTGCGGCTTTCGACTCGTGTCAGGTGACATTGTCCGCGATGCGGACCGCTCGATCATGATGGCCGCGATCCGGGAGTATGTAGACGTGCTGAATCACGCAGGCCCTGATGCGATGGGCTTTTTCTATTATTCCGGCCATGGCGCGGCCAGAGAGAGTGATGGAAACTACCTGATCCCGGTGGAAGAGGCGGATGTGCTTGATGATGCACTGTGGGATGATTCGGTTTCGCTCGACTGGCTGATGCAGAAACTCGACGCGCTGGACGCCCCAAGCGTCGTGGCAATCGATGCCTGTCGAAATGTTCTGCAGCTTCCAGAGGCGCAGCGTTCGCTTGGCGGCGGCGAATCCTTCCGGGGACTTCGTCGCACTGCCGGGGGAGCGGGGGAGCGCAACATGTTCCTGTCCTTTGCAACCTGGGAAGGCGAAACGGCCAGCGATGGTCGCGCAGATGACGGGAATGGACCTTATGCCAGCGCGCTCAGTACGCGCCTGAGCAAACCGGCAACTACCGTTCGGGACATGTTCGAACAGGTGCGCCTTGATGTATTGGAAAAGACTTTGCAGCGTCAGGAGCCCATGAATCTTTCGCGGCTGCAACGGCGGTCTTCTGACATCAAGATTGGCTCCTGGGAGTTGGATCGGGTCGAGATGACGCCGGGGGGAGCACGCTGGCCGCTCCGACAAGCCCTGGTGATTGCGAATTCGTATTCAGAATCACAGGCCTTCTCGCTGTCTGGTACACATGCTGACGGCGAGAAAGTCCGCGCGGCGCTGGAAGCCAGCGGGTATAGTACGGTGTACATTCCGGACACTGAGTATCCGGAATTTTTCAGTCATGTGGATGCTTTCATTGATCGCTTGAGAGTTGCCGGGCCGGCTGCCGTGGGGCTTGTCTACTTTGCGGGATACGGCACCGATATTTCGGGGGACAATTATCTCATGATGGAAGGCGAGCTGCCGGGTAATGAGATCGAGGCGGTAAAGTCATCGGTTCGACTTGGTGACCTGGTTGCGCGTCTGGAAGGTTCATCCGCCCAGGCGATTATGGTTTTGGCGGATTGCGGGCGTCCATTTAATGGAATGGGTCACAGGGGCGGCGACCCTAGCTTCAACGAAGATTTTGGTCGGGACAATGTGGTTGTCGCATATGCGGTTGCACCGGGCAACCATCGTTTGAACCCGCAGACGGATTCGGAATTCGCCGGCTCCTTCTCCCGGATAATCCAGTCTGAGGACCGAATTGACATCGAAACGGTCATGCGTCGCGTCGCATTGGATGTTCAAGCGCGCACGGACGGGGCGGAACGGCCCTGGTTCCAGACGTCTCTGGACCTGCCGATATTCTTTCGGGCGGATATCCGTCCAGAGGACGAGACAACACGGACGGGGCCGGAGAACACGTATGCTCCGCCGTCAGACCCGTACCCTTAGTTGCTCTTTATGACGTCCAGCAGTTCGACTTCGAACATCAGGTCGGCATTTGGCGGGATTGGGCCGCCCGGTGTGCCTTGCGCGCCATAGGCGATATCTGAGGGGATATACATCAACCAGCGATCACCCGGCTTCATCATGGCGAGCGCTTCTACCCAGCCGGGGATCAGGCGATTGGAAGGGAATGTTTCCGGTTGCCCGCGCTGAAAGGCGCTGTCGAACATTTCGCCGGTCTCCACAAGGCGGCCTTCATAATAAACGGCGACCATCTCGCCATTTACCGGGCTCTCGCCAGCGGTATCCCCGCTTTCCAGCACGACGTATTGCAGACCGGACTCCGTTTTCAGCACTTCCGGCAGCTCTGGATTCCACGGTGTGTGCTTTTCCCACGCTTCGGTATCGGCGGATTTAGGTTCCATCACTTCGACCAGTTCAACCTGGAAGACGAGATCGTCACCAGCCTTGATCACGTCACCGCGATTGCGATTGCCATAGGCCAGAGCGTTCGGAATGTAGAACAGGTAGACGTCGCCTTCAGTCATCTGTTGCAGGCCCTGCGTCCAGCCCGGGATGACCTGATTCAAGCGGAACATGGAGGGTGAGCCGCGATCATAGGAGGAATCGAATTTGTCTCCTCCCGCTGTGCGGCCCTCATAATGCACGCGCACCATGTCTGTCGGAACAGGACTGGCACCGCCATCGGGGCCTTCTTTCAACACGATATACTCCAGACCACCCAGGCCGGTTTCCACGTCAGAACGCTCGGCGTCCCAAGGTAGATAGGTTTCAAACATTGTATCCAGGTCAGCGGTGTCGGGAGTGCCGCCGCAGGCAACAAGCAGCGTGGCCGCGAAGGCTGCGATTATGGTCCGGATCATGTGACTCTCCAGTTGGCTGGGATGTTGAATCGGGTTTAGTCAGGTCTCGCCTCCAAGTCACCTTGGCTGCTGATATATCGATCAAAGTGAGCGCGGAGGATAGCCTGCCTGCGCCAATGCATCGATCACTTCCTGCGTATGCTGTGCGTCGCGCGTCTCGATCAGAATATCGAACTCCGCCCCCTTGGCGGGCACATCCAGCGCGATCCGATTGTGCGCAACTTCCATGATGTTGGCACCCTGGTCGCCAATAATCTTGGAGACGAGTGCGAGCAGGCCGGGCCGGTCGTCGCCGATAATCCGGATGGAGGTCAACCGGTGTTCCCGGACGAGGGCGCGTGTCAGCACTGAGGACAGCAAGCGCGTGTCGATGTTGCCGCCGCAGAGCACCAGACCGACCTTGCGGCCTTGAAAGCGGGCGGGATGAGCGATCAGGGCTGCGAGGCCTGCCGCGCCTGCGCCTTCGGCAATGGTCTTCTCGACTTCCGCGTACAGCGTGATGGCGCGCTCAAGATGTTCTTCTTCAACGAGGACGATGTCGTCGACCAGTTCGGCGCAGATCTGACGGGTCAGTTCGCCCGCTTCCTTCACGGCGATGCCTTCTGCGATGGTCGCGCCTCCGGTTTTTGGCGTCTCACCACGAAGAGCGGCATGCATGCAAGGATACATGGCCGCCTCTACGCCGATGATCTGGATGTCCGGCTTCAGGGCTTTTGCCGCAATGGCGATACCGCTGATCAGTCCGCCCCCGCCAATCGGAACAACCAGCGTGTCGAGATCAGGTTGAGCTGCCAGCATTTCCAGTGCGATCGTGCCCTGGCCCGCGATGATGTCCGGATCATCAAATGGATGCAGGAAGGTAAGATTGTCGCGCTCGCAAACCTCCATGGCATACTGTTTGGCTTCATCGAAGATCAGCCCCTCCAGCAGGACGCGTGCGCCGTGGCTACGCGTATGCTCGACCTTGCTGAACGGGGTGGTCTTGGCCATCACGATGGTTGCCGGAATGCCCAAGCGTCGCGCATGATAGGCCACGCCCTGAGAGTGGTTGCCAGCAGACGCCGCGATCACGCCGCGTTGCTTCTGGTCGTCGGTCAGTTTCGAGAGCTTGTTGAGCGCGCCGCGCTCCTTGAAGGCCGCGGTGAATTGCTGGTTCTCGAACTTCACCCACACTTCTGCGCCGGTAATATGAGACAGGGTCCGAGACAGGTTCAGCGGTGTGTGAACGATCTGGCCTTCGAGCAGGCCGGCGGCCGCTTCGATATCGGACAGGGTCACGGGAAGGTCTGTTGTCTGGGTGTCGGGCATGATGAGCCATTCTTTAGGGTGCAAAACGCGCGCACCCTATGCTCGCGCTCCGGCAAGGGCAAGGCTGGAACTACTCCTGCCCGTCAAGGCTTTCAATCCACTCCCTGACCAGCGAGAGGCCGTCTTCATCAATCACGCTGCGGCCGAGTTCCGGCATGGCGATACCCGTTTCGTCAGAGGCCATGCGGAAGACCAGGATCGACTGGTCGGGCTGCCCCGGTTCGACGACCATGCTTCGTCCGCCTGAGCCGCGCCCGGCGGCAGTCGGATGTTTGCCGAGACCAAGCTTTACAGGCTCGGTTTCGGTCCAGCCGAGCCAGAGGCCGGAATTGGAAGCTGATCCATCGGCCTTGTGGCAGTGGGCGCAGTTTATATCCAGATATGCGCGTGCGCGGGGCTCGACAGGAAGGCTCGCATCCCAGACGGGAGGGACCACGGGTGGATGAGCCGGGACACCATCGATTATGCTGCGGGCCTGCCAGTTGGAGAGTTGGCTGAAACCTGTCGGCCCGTCATGATTCAGGTTTCGCGCTTTTGGCCCGATCGGTAGAACCGAATCTCCGCTTTGGTGGCAGGTCTTGCACTGGTTCTTGTTCGGTACAGCGTAGCGAATGCCCAGAGGCGTTCCGGAAGGATCGATCATGTCGATATTTACTGTTTTGCCCGCAGGCGCGTAGGTCGCCTCGGTGCCAGACTCGTTCCAGATGTAAGGAAACGCGGCCCAACCACCTTTCTTGTGAATCAGGAGCCTTGTCTCCACCTTGTACCGATCTGCGTCGGGCGTCCGCATGTCCGGCGCGAATGAAAAGGTTTTTACCAGTACGGTACCGACAGGAAAGCTGAAGACATCCTTGTCCGAGTAGACTGCCTGTTCGCCACCGGGCACAAAAACAAAGCGATGTTTTACAGCGTGGTCGGAGAAGAGGGGATTTACGAGGTCATATGCCAAAACCTCTTTTGCGGGCGTCGCAGCGGTACTGTCTGTAAACAATCCGTATTCTGATAGCGTTTTGGCGGGTGTGTCGCTCAGTATTGTTTCGAGTGATGGCGCGACCGTGTGATCATGACCGCCACAGGCTGATACCAGCAGGCAGGCAAGCAGAGAAAGGCGCGCAATCATCGTAGCGCCCGCTAGTTTTCATCCTGTGGCAGTACGACTGCCGATGGCTGCTCCACCGGGGTAGCGCCGGGACGCTGGTTGGATGGGGCGATGCTGGCTGGATCGGCTGGATATTTGCCAATGCCCAGATCGATGAAGCCGACAGACTCATCTTCCTGAATTGCGATATTGGTTGTCGGAACACTGCCGCCTTCCCATGCGACCACGCCATCGCTGACGATTTCCGGCAGAATGCCTCCCATGGCTTCGGCTATGGGTTGCAGCATGCCTTGGGGGTCGTCGCCGCCGCCAGAATAGGAGTTGCCAACCAGGACGACATCACGAGGAACAGGGTTGTATGTTTTGTCACTGAAGGGTTCAGGATAGGCTGTCATCAGAATATGCGCCGAGCGATTGTTTGAAAAACTGTTCGAAAACACGTGCACGTTTCGGTTGGCCATGATGATGACGCCCGTTCCGGATGGCACGCCTGCCACGATGTTGCCGGCAGGGGAAAAATTACGGGTGTTGTTGTTGATGATCTGATTATCGAAGATGCGCGTCGAGTGTCCGCCCGTTTGCGGCAGGTCAGGCAGATCGAAAACAAGAATGCCGCCAGTATTGTGCTGAGCAATATTTCCGTAAACGTCCGCATTCATCGAATTTTCTATTTCGATGCCGGCAACATTGTACTCGGCGACCGAATTGCGAACGATGATGTTCTTGGACTGGCCGACATAGATACCCGCATCGGATGCACCGCGTACAACAACCCGTTCGACAAGCACGTCTCGTGATTCGACCGGGTATACGCCGTATGCGCCATTGGTTTCATCGGGATCTCCAGACCATTCCACGATCAGGTCACGATAAGTGATCCGGTCCGCTCCTTTGGATTTGATGCCGTCGCCCTTGGTATCTCGAATCGAGAATTCAGCCAGCGTGACATTGTCCGAAGTAACCAGAAGGCCCTCGCCAGCGCCGGTTTGACGGGAAAAATCGAGTATCGTCTTGTCCGATCCCGCGCCAATGACGGTGATGCCGTCCACGTCGAGGGAAAGGCCGGTTTCAAGTTGGAAATGGCCTTCAGGAAGTTCGACAGTGCTGCCAGGGACAGCCTCAATGAGGGCTGTCTGCAAATTCCTGGCAAAGTCGCCTTCGGTCGAGACAGTGCCAGCGGCGGGGGCGGCATCATCTTTCGGTGCGGCCTCGCTGCACGAGGCCAGTGCGGCAATACTCAAACACACAGAGCCCAGAATAATGCGTTTCACGGTCCAACCCTCCCCTTGGTTTGAATCGAATTTCATTCCAAGGAGAGGGAAAGGCAAGTATTAGTTTGAAATCGTATCCTAGTGCACGCTCAAGGGTTTGAGGTCGTGCGACCGGGCGGCAGCAAAGGCGGCTTCGCGCCCCTGAACTACGGCTAGGCGGACTCCGTCGGCAGATGCCACGACGAACAAGTCTTCAGGTTCGTCGATCTGGTCGATGGCGTTCGCGGGAAGGATCCCCGAAAGCTCTCCGGCATCAAGATGGCGGATATATACGAAGGCATCGTTTTCAAACGGGTTCGTTTTCAGTTCTGTTGTCATCGCTCCAATCCTTTCCGTCGCAAGAGACAGACATGCCGAACGTCGGAACGATCTGTTCCACTGTTCACAATAAAGGTGGGGGATAAAGGTTCCCGTTCAAGGCCGACATTGGGGCATCTTGAAGGCATCGCATCACGATGATGTGCTGCTGCGCAGCCGGAATATTCATGAGAGGTTCAGGAAATCGACTTCCGCGCGAGCCAGATTTGCACAACAAGGAAAATGGTGGAGCCAGACGGAATCGAACCGACGACCTCTTGCATGCCATGCAAGCGCTCTCCCAACTGAGCTATGGCCCCGAACCGGAAACGACGCAGTTACATCCGCCGCTTCCGTGATTCAAGTTTATTTTTCATCATCCTCGTCATCGAGTGGCAGATCGTCGTCATCTTCATCATCGCCATCGGCGTCGATTTCGAAGTCGGTATCGTCGTCGTCATCCAGCAGGACGTCATCGTCATCATCGTCGACACCCTCCTCGTTGAAGCCGGCAGGAACCTTGGCTGGTGTGTCGCCGTCCTCGTCGTCTTCGGATGCGCCCTCCAGGATCACTTCTTCTTCGTCGCCGCCAAGCTCTTTGGCAGCTTCCTCGTCGACTTCATCATCCTCGTCGTCATCATCATTTGCACGGGCGGCTGAATCGTCCTCGTCCTCATCATCCTCGTCATCATCTTCGGTCTTGACTGCGGCCTTGGCGGCCTTGGCCTTCACCTTTGTGATCGTGGTGCGGATGACTTCGTCTTCCGGGTCGAACTCCTCGCCGCATTTTGGGCAGACGCACGGACGTTTGTTGAGGTCGTAGAAGCGTGCCTCGCAGGACGGGCAGACCTGTTTGGTTCCAAGTTTGTCTTTCGACATGGGAGACAGCCTCCTTTAAGTCTTCTCTGAATTTGATATGGCCGGGCGCTTGCCATGAACGCCTCACGCTGTCAAAGCCCCATTTCACGTCGTCAATCAACCACGGAATGTACCTGAAATGGTCTGGACCAGCCGACCCGTAAAAAGTCTCAAGGGCGTTATACGTGCGCCGGGTGATAAATCCTGCTCTCACAGGGCACTTATCTTCGGGGGGCTCGCGGCAGGAAAGAGCCGGTTTACCGGGCTTCTGGAGGGCGAAGATGTGCTCCGCACGGGCTGGGCAATGGAGGCCCTGGGTGCAACGGTAAAACAGACGGGGCCGGGCGCCTGGGACGTTACCGGTGTCGGAAAAAAAGGACTGACTCAGCCGACCAGAGTACTGGATTTTGGCAATTCGGGCACGGGTTCGCGCTTGATGATGGGGTTGGTGTCCGGCTATCCGATCAATGTGGAGATGACCGGGGATGAGAGCCTGCGCTCACGCCCCATGAATCGTATCCTGAAACCCTTGCGCCTGATGCGGGGCCTCGACACGGCCGGGCCGGATGGTCAGTTGCCCTTCGCGATTGTCGGGACCGAAAGTCTCAAGGCGATCACTTATGTGCCGCCTGTTGCGTCGGCTCAAGTGAAGTCGGCCGTAATGCTGGCGGGACTGAACGCAGAAGGCACCACCATTGTCGAAGAAGCGCGCCAGACGCGCGACCATACCGAACGCATGCTGCGCGGCTTCGGTGTCGAGGTTGGCACTGAGCGGATTGGAAGCGAAGGCGTCCGTGTTTCACTGGCGGGTGGACAGGTGTTGTCAGCTATTGATGCGGCCATTCCAGGAGATCCGTCTTCCGCCGCCTTCCTGGTCGCGGCCGGTATCCTCTCGTCACAGGGCGATGTGATGGTTGAGGGTGTCATGTCCAACCCTACGCGTTCTGGCTTCTATGATGTTGCAAACCTGATGGGCGCGCATTTGGGCGCGGAAGAATTGGGCGATGCTGCTGGCGAGCGGCTGATCAACTTACATGCAGGGTCGGCGCATCTCTCGGGCAAGGCGGTGCCGGAACGTCTTGTGCCTTCGATGATTGATGAATTCCCGATCCTTGGTGTCATGGCGGCCTTTGCTGATGGCGAGACGATTGTAACCGGTGCCGAAGAACTTCGCGTCAAGGAGTCGGACCGGATAGGTGCTGTTGTTGCCATGCTGCGTGCCAATGGGGTTGAAGCCGAGGAGCGCCCGGACGGGTTCTCGGTCCAGGGCTGTGGCGGTCCGCCTCCGGGAGGTGGTCTGGTCGAGACACGTCATGATCACCGGATTGCAATGAGTGCGCTGGTCATGGGAACGGCGTCTCAGGAGCCTGTGCGTGTTGACGACATCTCGATGATCGCGACGAGCTATCCGGACTTCCTGAGCCATATGGCGGAGTTGGGCGCGGAAATCTCGGAAGGCTGATTTCCGCAGGGTGAAAATTGACCAGACCCGATAAGCGGGCATCTTGATCGTATGACAGACCTCAATTCCCCCCTGATTCTCGCGCACGGCCCAGCCCTGAAAAACCGGTTCATGCTGGCCCCTCTCACCAATCAACAGAGCCATGCTGATGGCATGCTGAGCGCCGACGAGATCCGTTGGCTTTCGATGCGCGCCGAAGGCGGCTTTGGCCTGACCATGACGGCGGCGGCGCAGATCGATCCTCACGGTATCGGCTTTCCGGGCCAGTTGGGTTGCTATGATGACGCCCAGTTGCCGGGACTTCGCGAACTTGCCGCGAATATCAATGCCGCAGGCAGCCATTCAGTGGTGCAGTTGCATCATGCAGGCATGCGCACGCCGCACGAATTGATCGAGGGGCAGCAACCAGTCTGTCCGTCTGACAATGAGGAATTCGGCGCGCGGGCGATGACGCTTGCTGAAGTGGAGCAGGCGCGCGATGATTTCATCGCAGCGGCGGTCCGGTGCGAAGCAGCAGGTTTTCATGGCGTGGAAGTGCATGGGGCGCATGGATACCTGCTCTGCCAATTCCTCAGCGCCGAGATTAACAAACGTGATGATCACTACGGGGGCAATCTGGAAAACCGGGCCCGTTTGACTTTCGAAATCACAGACGGCATCCGCGCAGCCTGCGGGGACGATTTTTCGGTCGGCCTGCGACTTTCGCCGGAAAGGTTCGGCATGGACCTTATGGAGGTTCGTGAAGTTGCACGGCGGGTCATGGCCGAGGGTCAGATAGACTATGTTGATCTCTCACTGTGGGACGTGTTCAAGACGCCTGTTGATGAGGCCTACCAGGACCGGCGGCTCGTCGACTGGTTCACCGATTTGGAACGGGGCGAGGTTCGGTTGGGCGCGGCCGGAAAGCTGACCACAGCTGCGAAATGCCGTGAAGCGGTTGGGGCTGGTCTTGATTTCGTTGTGGTCGGTCGGGGGGCGATCTTGCACCATGATTTCCCAGAACAGGTATTCGCCAGTCCGGATTTCGAGCCGACGACGCTACCGGTTTCGCGTGCGCATCTGCGCCAGGAGGGGCTGGGCGAGAGCTTCATCGACTATATGAGCGGGTGGAAAGGGTTTGTGGAAGCCACGGCAGCCCCGGCTTGACTTGCCCCTTGAGATCGCTCACTTCCCGCCCCGATGATTATCGCCATTGATGGAACTACCGCGTCGGGCAAAGGCACGATCGCAAAGCGGCTATCAGCCCATTACGGCCTGCCGCACATGGATACAGGGCGACTGTACCGCGCAACCGGTGTTGCCGCGATGCGTGCCGGGGTGGCGCTGGATGATGCAGACGGCGTCGCAATGGTTGCCCGCAGCCTGGATCTTGCCGATTTCGACGAGGCCGACCTCCGCACAGCTGAGGCAGGCAAGGCAGCGAGCGTGGTGGCGGCGATCCCGGAAGTGCGCCGGGCTCTTTTTGACCTGCAAAGGGCTTTTGCAACCCAGCCTATAGGTGCCCTGCTCGACGGCCGGGATATCGGGACGATCATTGCACCGGAAGCGGATGCGAAGCTCTGGGTAGATGCCAGTGTGGAAGTGCGCGGTGCGCGGCGCTGGAAGGAGCTTTGCGGGCAGGGAAGCGATATCGCCCTCGAAACGGTGATCGAGCAATTGCGCGTTCGCGATCAACGGGACCAGTCTCGTATAGACGCCCCGGCTGAAATGGCGGCAGATGCTGTCTTGATAGATACGACCGACCTGACTATAGAAGCCGCAGTGGAAAAGGCGATTGCGGCTGTTGAGGCAGCGATGGCCCGTGGAAACCGCGCCTGAAGGGGCTGCTCTCACATTTGAGAGACCTCAAATCCAAACAGGCCGCACCACTTCAAATGAAAGAGACCACGCTCTCGGGTCGTTCTGAGCAGGCTGCAATAGTGCACGCCTGCCTCGAGCCGTTCGACCCGCCCGAAGGAACCCAAATGTCAGATAACTTCAATCCCTCGACCGACGATTTCGCAGCAATGTTTGAATCGTCCACGGCCGCCAGCGCAATGCAGGAAGGCCAGGTCATTCCGGCCACCGTCATTCGTATCGACAATGACGCCGTGCTGGTGGATATCGGTCTGAAGACCGAAGGCCGCATTCCGGTCAAAGAATTCTCGATGGAAGACAAGGAGCCGGAAGCCGGCGACATCGTTGATGTCTACCTTGATCGCATTGAAAACGCCCTTGGTGACGCCGTCCTGTCCCGTGACAAGGCTCGCCGCGAAGAGCGCTGGATCAAGCTTGAAAAATGCTTCAACGCCGAAGAGCCCGTCAAAGGTGCTATTTCCGGCCGCGTCAAAGGTGGCTTCACGGTCGACCTCGGCGGTGTGAACGCCTTCCTTCCAGGCAGCCAGGTGGACATCCGCCCGGTTCGCGACGTTGGCCCACTGATGGGCGAAATCCAGCCATTCCAGATCCTCAAGCTGGACCGTGCTCGCGGCAACATTGTTGTCTCGCGTCGCGCAATCCTCGAAGAGAGCCGTGCCGAACAGCGCGCAGAGATCGTTTCCGACATGGCAGAGGGCGACGTCCGCAAGGGTATCGTCAAGAACATCACCGATTATGGTGCGTTCGTTGATCTGGGTGGTATCGACGGCCTCCTGCACGTCACCGACATGAGCTGGAAGCGGATCAATCATCCGTCGCAGGTTGTGGAAGTTGGTCAGGAAGTCGAAATCCAGATCATCAAGATCAACCCTGACACCCAGCGTATCTCGCTCGGCATGAAGCAGCTTGGTTCCGACCCGTGGGATGGCATCGACATCCGTTATCCGGTTGGTGCACGCCTCAAGGGCCAGGTTACCAACATCACCGATTACGGCGCCTTCGTGGAGCTGGAAGATGGTGTCGAAGGCCTGATCCACGTCTCCGAAATGAGCTGGACAAAGAAAAACGTCCATCCGGGCAAAATCCTCTCGACCTCTCAGGAAGTCGACGTGGAAGTTCTGGACGTCGATTCCGAGAAGCGCCGCATCTCGCTCGGCCTGAAGCAGACCATGGACAACCCATGGACCGCATTCCTCGCAGAGCATCCGATCGGTACGGAAATCGAAGGCGAAGTTCGTGGCATCACGGAATTCGGTCTGTTCGTTGGCCTCGGCCCGGACCTCGACGGTATGGTGCACATCAACGACATCGCCTGGGACAAGTCCGGCGAGCAAGCCATTGAAGCCTTCAACAAGGGTGACATGGTCAAGGCGAAAGTCCTGGACGTTGATGTTGATAAAGAGCGCATCTCGCTCGGCATCAAACAACTGTCCGGCGATCCGATCGAAGCACCTGCAGATGGCGGTTCCGGCGTGAAGCGCGGCACGATTGTCACCTGTACTGTCACCGAGATCACCTCGGGCGGTATCGAAATCGAGTTCGGCTCCCCGGCGATGAAATCCTTCATCCGTCGCTCCGATCTGTCTCGTGATCGTGCAGACCAGCGTCCTGAACGCTTTGCTGTTGGCGACAAGATCGACGCAAAAGTGATGTCGGTGGACCGTTCGTCCCGCCGTGTTTCCCTGTCCATCAAGGCCCTCGAAATCGCCGAAGAGGCAGAAGCCGTTGCACAGTACGGATCGGCAGATGCCGGTGCGTCGCTCGGCGATATCCTCGGTGCAGCGCTGGCTTCGTCCGGAACGTCCAAGGAAACCTCGGAAAAGGTCACCCCGACCCCGCCGAGCACGGACGGCGTGGCCACGGCTGACGCGTCTGCGCTGGACGAGAGCGGCCGCCTGTCCGGTCCTCAGGGCGATGCTGACGATCTGAAGCAGATCAAGGGCGTCGGTCCGGCGTTCGAGAAGAAGCTGAACGAAGCTGGTATCTACCACTTCTGGCAGATTGCTGCGCTGACGGATGCTCAACTGGCTACCCTCGAAGAGGAAGTTGGTACGTCCGGCAAAGGCGCTGAGTGGAAGGCCCAGTCGGAAGAACTGGCCAACGCCTGAGGCGGCTGATCCGGTCTCCGGATCAGTATTCTAAAATTGATGAAATGTTTGCGGCGGGGGC
>NZ_DEXB01000010.1:0-13289 GCF_002366485.1 Hyphomonas sp. UBA3195 | reverse complement strand
AGCTTCCTCTACACGCACTTTGAAGAAATCTGCGACATCATGCGCGCCTATGATGTCAGCTTCTCATTGGGCGACGGCCTGCGCCCCGGCGCGATTGCCGACGCCAATGATGCGGCCCAGTTCGCAGAGCTGGAAACCCTCGGCGAACTGACGAAAGTGGCCTGGGACAAGGGCTGCCAGGTCATGATCGAAGGGCCCGGCCATGTGCCCATGCACAAGATCAAGGTAAACATGGAGAAACAGCTGCGCGAATGCGGCGAGGCCCCCTTCTATACGCTGGGGCCGCTCACCACCGACATCGCGCCCGGCTATGACCATATCACGTCCGGCATCGGCGCGGCGATGATCGGCTGGTATGGCACGGCCATGCTCTGCTATGTGACGCCCAAGGAGCATCTCGGCCTGCCGGACCGGGACGATGTGAAAGTCGGCGTCGTCACCTACAAGCTCGCCGCCCATGCGGCCGACCTCGCCAAGGGCCACCCCGCCGCGCAGGTGCGTGATGATGCGGTCTCCCGCGCGCGCTTTGATTTCCGCTGGGAAGACCAGTTCAACCTCGCGCTCGACCCCGAAACCGCCCGCGACTTCCACGACCAGACCCTGCCCAAAGAGGCCCACAAGGTCGCCCATTTCTGCTCCATGTGCGGCCCCAAATTCTGCTCCATGAAGATCACCGCCGAAGTGCGGGAATATGCGGCGGGGATGTCCGAGAATGAGCGGACCGACTTGGAGAAGCAGGCTGCCGAAGCGCGAAAAGGGATGGAGGAGAAGAGCAAGGAGTTTATGGATAGGGGTGGGGAGATTTATTTGAGCGAAGAGGGGTAAAGAATTGCGCTATGGGTATCATTGATTGGAATCAAAGATTTAGTTGGATAGTTGACCCTGATGTGCGCAACGAAGTCATTGAGCAGATTAAAAAAGTTGAACGAAAATTTGTTCAGCCGTCTGAATTGATCGAATTTCTGGACTTCATCGATTTCACCGTTAGTTTGCCACCGTTCAGAGAACACCGAGAGCGTGTCGAATCTTTTGTCCAACTAATTAAGTTGGAGGCTGCCAGTGAACACCCCTCTATATCGCTCTTGACTTCTGCGCACGAGTATATTGCTCCGTTTGCGTATGCTTTGGGTGCTCATGGTGAAATATTAGACCAACTGAGTGGCGACCCTCTATCAAATTTGATTGCTGAGTTGCGTGATCACTACAATACGAACCCCTCTATTGGCACTGCCACTTATGAAAACCGATTTGTTGCATTTGTAGATATTCTGGGTTTCTCTAACGAGATTTTGGACGACAACAACAAGAGCCAGCCGCCGAGAAAGTTATCGAATTTCTTAGACTTCACTTTGATAAATTCGGGGGCGGGCACGAGTCATGAAAATTTGCAAGGGAATGCTGTCGCGCGCGGCTTGAATGCGGCACTGAATTTCAGCGGTTTTGATGCCGATATTCATCAGCACTTCGGCTTACCAAATTCAGAAAGAGTACGCTCAACCCATTTCTCAGATTCTATTATACTGTCTTCGCCACAGCATAATCCTGATTTGTTGATTTACAGCCTAGACGAAATATGGCGCACCGCACTCAGGGAAAAGGTGCTAATCCGTGGTGGCGTCGTGTTCGGCCCAATAATACACAAATCATCGACACTTGTCGGGCCGGCACTGATAGAAGCCTATCAGCTGGAAAACCGTACCAAGCACCCTAGGATTGCCTTTCATGATTTTGCATTGGCAAGAATGTCGGATGAGCTGAAAGCCAAATACATTGAACGCGACGTTGCGGACGGGACTAATTTTCTATCGAATATACTAGGCCAGCTTCTCCCTCAAATTCCGGTGTCCCCGGATATACTTGCAGCAACCATGGAGGCGAAATTTTCAGATATTTCAGATTATGTAGATGCACAAATTGGTTTGTTTGCTGAAGATGATGGCGTCAGAAAAAAATATGAATGGTTCAAATCGAGAATTACTATGGCTAGAGAGCGTTACGATAAGCAATTTGCTCGATAGGCAATCTCACCATGACAGACACATCCCGCCTCGATGAGCTTGAAATGCGTGTGGTCCATCAGGACCAGACGATTGAGGATTTGAACGCGGCCATCACGGCGCAATGGAAGCTGATCGAGCGGCTGGAGCGACAGGTTGCGCGCCTCGCCGAGCGCGTCGCCGACAGCGAGCGGTCACCCGGCGACGCTGCCCCCGCAGACCGGCCGCCCCCGCATTATTAGCGTCGCCCCGTAGGGCGGGTTAGCGGAGCGTAACCCACCATCCGCTCTTGCCGTCCGGCGGGTCATGACCCGCGCGCTTCACGCCCGGGAAAATTCCGCCTAAGCTGCCTTCTGGCCCATAGCGCGACGGGGGACGCGGCATGACGAATTACGAACTCACCTATCTCTTCTACGAGGCCATCCAGGTCGGCAATGGCACGATGGCGAATTACATGACGCTGGTCTTTGGCATGCTGGTGACCAGCTATCTCGCCGCCCACCGGCTGGACCGGGTGATGATGTGGATCGCGCTGGTCATCTATTCCATGTTCGCCCTCGGCTTCTGCAACGAGATCTTCCAGTCCTATAGCGACTTTGCCCGCCTCGGCCTTTTGCTGGCCGAGCGTGGCCAGCTGCCGGACAGCGACCTTGGCTGGTTCGGCGCGGTCGCCGTGGGCGAAGAGCCATTCCATGTGATCCCGAAACTCGTCGCCCTCATGACACTGGCCGCTTATGCCGGCTCCATTGCCTTCTTCTTCCGCGCCCGGAAGGCCAATCTGTCAAAGGGTATTGGTCCCGTGAAGCCGAGGGATGCGGACAACGACGCCTGACCTCTGCTCCACCGCCCCGCGATCCTTCTTCTTGCCACGCCCGCACAGCGTCATAGAGTGAACCCACCATATTGGGAGGACACGGAATGATTCAGAAATTTGCGATTGCGGCAGCACTGACTGGCGCGCTCATGGCGGGGGCGGCGCCGGCCGCCGATGCGGGGATGGATGACTATCTCGGCGAGATCGTCACGGTGGGCTTCAATTTCTGTCCGCGCGGTATGATGGAGGCCGATGGCCGCCTGCTGCCGATTGCCGAGAATACCGCCCTCTTCTCCCTGCTCGGCACCATGTATGGCGGCGACGGGCGCACGACTTTCGCCCTGCCGGATCTTCGCGGGCGCGTCATGGTGGGCGCGGGCCAGGGCCCCGGCCTGACCGACCGGCGACAGGGCGAGCGCGGCGGCGTTGAGATTGACGTGAGTCTCCCGGCCCAGGAACATTCGGGCACAGCCGACACGCAGGTCAACTCCACCACTGGCAACAATATGCCACCCTGGCTCGCGCTGAAGCAGTGTATCGTGACGCAAGGCATTTATCCGTCGCGAAGCTAGGCGGGCCAGCGCGGCGATTGCGACCCTGCTGGATACATCCCGCGCTCTCCTCATGCGTCACCCCCCGGCCGCGATAGCAGTCTGGGGGTCCAATACTGAACGTCTCGGCGGGCGCGACCTGTGCCGTCAGGCGCGCAGGCGGTGCACAAAGCGCCGCGCGCTGCGGTGGCAAATTCAGGAGATGGGCCCCCGGATGACTTCGCCATCGGGGAGGACGACGCGGGCAATATATTCGACGGGCTGCCCCACCATGCCACACTTCCCCACATGGACCCGGCCTATCGCCCCTTCTTTGCCCATGTATGGGCCTTCTGCTGGCCTTGGCTGTGGTGGAACCTTGTACGGTTGACGGCCTGGCGCAAACGCACCGGGCGGCGCGTCTTCGTCACGGTCGACAAATACGGCAATGTGGTCATCCGCTATATCGGCGATGCGCCGACGCCGGACAATGCATACACCTATACGCCGCCGCGTGTGCCGCGCTGGCAGAGCCCCGCTCTGGCAAGCGACCTGCCCTGCGGCCTCGATGTCCCGTCCGCTTTTGTCTGGACCAGTCTGTACATCTTATGGACACTTTATGGACCAGTTCGGGACCAGTTCGGCCATGCGCCGATCGGCCGGCTCAGCCCGGCCCGCGCCCCGCCCTGAGCCGGCTTTTTCCGTAATTCAGCCCAGACACCCGGACGGCCCCGCCGCTCCGGACGCCCGTGCTGGAGCGAGTGCTGGCCGGAACCATTCGATTACAGCCCCGTTATGTTCGCAAGCGCGCTGAACTGCGCAACACAGCACAAGAAGGAAGACCCAGAACATGAGTACAGGAAAAGTCATTGGAATCGCCGTCGCCGTTGTTGCCCTCGTCGGAGCCGTCTGGCTCGGCTCTACGCTGATCGATGTGGACCAGACAGAGCCCGGCAAGCTGCCGGATGTGGATGTCGCCATTGACGCCGAAGCTGGCAAGATCCCCGAATATGATGTCGATACGGGCAAAGTGAATGTCGGCACAGAAACCGAAACGGTGCTCGTGCCTGAAGTTGTGATGGTCGAAGAAGAAGTCGAAGTTCCAACCGTGGACGTTGAAGAACCGGAAGAAACTCCGGAACAATAATCGCCTCGGCGCGAATGCACTCCCCGCCCGTAATCCGGGCATCCAGACCCAATCCGATGGCAGGCCGCAAACGCGGTCTGCCATTTTTTTTGAATTGTCTGTCGGCGTCTGTCACGCCAACTCTTCCCCGCAATGCTTGTCCCATCGCCGGATTGGGATTATCTGCCTAGGTCTCAGGGCAATGCAAAAAGCGCCCGAGACCGGGGAGGTCCGACCGAATGACAGATTTCAGCTCGCTGCGCGATCCAGCCAGGCCGGCAAGCCCAGATGCGCCCGCCGCCCTGAACGGCCGCGAACTGGCAGAATTGTTAAGCCCGGTATCATGCGAAGACTTTGTGGGTCGCTATTTCGCGCGTCAGTCCCTGCATGTGAAAGGACATGCCGGGAAATTTGACCATATTTTCAGTATGGAAAGACTGAGGCTCGCTCTCGCTAGAGGGCAGCATATCGAAGACCCCCGCTTCAACCTGACAGCCTCATTCGCGGGCGGAGAAAAAGCTGGCAGCCGCAAGCCCATGTTTTCAGCGCAACTGGGTGAGGCCAGCGATCTGCTGAAATCAGGCGCCACGATCTGCATCACCAATATTCACATGGCCGATCCCTTCCTGGCCCGCTGGGCCCAGGCGATCCGCGCGCGACTCAGCTTTACCGGCACAGTTGGGGTCAATTGTTATGCCTCCCCAGACGGCGCCGGATTGCCCATGCATTATGATCGGCGCGTCGCCACGACGCTTCAGATCGCGGGACAGAAACGCTGGATATATTCCACCGAGGCCGCCAAACGCTGGCCCGATAACAATGCGACCTATTTCGAAGGTCGCGCTGAGCCCGCCGACATTGATGTCGGGACCCTGCCGGACGATATGGCGTTTCAGGAAGTCGAGCTGAACCCCGGCGACCTTCTGTGCCTTCCAGCCGGCGCGTGGCACGCCGCCCGCGGCGTCGGGTATTCGCTCGCGCTGAACCTCTATTTTGCCCCCCGAAACCTGTTCGACCAATTGGCCCCCCTGCTCCAGGAGTTCGCGGCGTCTCACGACAGCTGGCGCGGAGGACCTCCCGTCACATTGGATGACGCGCACGGGAACCTTCCTGACACGGTGTCAGACTATATGCGCGACCGCCTTGCCGAATTTCAAACCCTGGTGAGTGAAACGCTGGCCGAGCCGGAATCGATGAGCACTCCCTGGCTGACATCACTGACGCAAGGACCCTATACCGGATGGCAACCCGATCCGGTATTGCCCCTGCCAGCCGCGTCGGCGACGGACAGGTTTCTTGTGGTGATGCCGCCGCTGCGCTTCATCGCATCCGGCGGTCGGGTGAGCCTGCCGTGCGACAATGGTCTGCTGGACTTCCCCGCGAACTTCGCGCCCATCCTTCGTCGCCTATCCTCTGAACCGGCGGGGTTTTCGATCCCTGACATCATCGCTGGAACGCAAAGCGCCGATGCCCCTCCGCAAGCGGAGGTCATCGCCCACTTGCAGACATTGTTTCGAAACGGAATAATTGCAAAAAGCGATGCACCACACATGGCACAGCAGACGTGAATTTGTTTTCGCAGCAGATGCGCGCGCAACCTTCTCAAATTTCCGGCGTTCTACCGGCTCTCTCCCACAGAAAGCCACAGGACATGTTCACCCAGCTCAATCCACCTATCCCGCTGACCGTCACGGACCGGGGCGACGGCTTCGCCATTGGCGTTATTGACTACGGCCAGGAGCACAACCTCATATGGGTCACGGTAATCACCGCGACCGGCGAAATCTGGTGCGCGCCGAACCCCTCCGTACGCGGCGTCGTGAATTGGACAATGGGTCGCCCTCGTCCCGCCACAGATAGCGCCCATTGAGAGATAAATTTTGCTCGGTGCCGCTGAACCAAACCCGAAGGCGCGCGTTACCTGATCATTGCCTGCCGGAGGAAAGGATCCCCGCTCATGAAACGCCACTTACTCATTCCCGTTGCGTCCGCACTATTCCTGGCTGCCTGTTCCGGCGAGTCTTCAGACACGCGCACACCACCGCAAGACCCTGTCCAACCCTATGCGGATGATGTCGACATTACCCCTTCCCCGGATGCGGGCGAAGAGGAAATCTATGCCGACACAATGGATCGCGACCAGATGGTCATCTCCGGTCCGAACGTGTTGGACACGATCGCCGCTGATCCGCGCCTGTCGACACTCTATGGTGCCATTGAAGCCGCAAGTCTTGACGAAACCCTCGCCACCGGCGGCCCATACACCATCTTCGCGCCGACCAATGAGGCATTCGATGCGCTGCCCACTGGCCAGCTGGAAGACTATCTGAAGCCAGACAATGCCGACAAGCTCGTCCGCGTGCTAGAATACCATATCGTCGAAGGATCCGTGCGCGCCTCCAATGTGCCCCCCGCAGATGAAGGCGTACCAACAGCCAGTCTGAACGGCCTCGACCTTTCGGTCCGCGACATGGGCGGTGGCAAACTGATGATCAATCAGGCCAGCATTCTCGAAACTGATGTCGAGGGCGGCAATGGGGTCGTACACATCATCGACTCGGTACTGGTGCCACGGGAAACCGAATAGGGTCCCGCTGCAGTCGATGTGAACAAATAGAGAAAATGCAAGGTGTCATTAACCCATCCCGCTGATAGGATGGGCGTCATGACAGCCACGATTCGCATTCTCGGCATCGACCCCGGCCTCCGCCATACTGGCTGGGGTGTCATCGAGCAGACCGGCGCCCGGCTGGCTCATATTGCGCATGGCGTGATCTCGGTAGACACCAGTCTCGCCATGTCGGAACGGCTCGGCGGCATCTTCGAGGCGGTCGGAGAACTGGCCCGGCATTACGGACCACATGCCTCAGGCGTTGAAGAAACGCTGGTCAATGCCAATCCCCGCTCGGCGCTGAAACTCGGCCAAGCGCGCGGCGCGGCCATGGCGGCGCTTTCCATGGCCGGTATTCCTGTCGCCGAATTCGCCCCACGCAAGATCAAGCTGGCCATTGTCGGGACGGGCACAGCGGACAAAGACCAAGTGGCCTTCATGGTTAAACGCCTCCTGCCCCGCGCCGGAGACATGAAATCGGACTCGGCTGATGCGCTCGCCTGCGCAATCTGTACCGCGCACCATTTGCCGCTGGAATTGAAACGAGGCGCCGCATGATCATTGGCAGGCTGACCGGAACCGTTGCCGCGCTCGGCACGGACAACATCCTGATTGACGTCAATGGCGTCGGCTATGTCTGCATGGCCGGCACGCGGCTCTTGTCCAGGGTGCATGTCGGCGAGACCAGTGTCCTGCATGTCGAGACCAAGGTCAGCGAAGCGGCGATCACACTCTACGCCTTCGGCTCTGACGAGGAACGCGCCTGGTTCGTTCGTCTTCAGGATGTGCATGGTGTGGCCGGCAAGGCCGCAATGGCCATCCTTGACGCAATCACACCGGCAGAATTGATGGACGCGATTGCGCTCGGCGATGCTTCGGTCCTGACTCGGGCGAAGGGCGTCGGCAAAAAGCTCGCGGAACGCATCACCGGCGAACTGGCTGGCAAGCCACCGCCGATGGGCCGGTTTGGCAAGTTCGAAACCGCCCAGGTCGCTGGCCTTGCCAGTGCGCCCGTCGCCGCCACGACTGGCGTGCGGAGCGAGGCGATCTCGGCGCTTGCAAACCTCGGCTATGCCCAATCAGATGCCGCCCGCGCCGTGGCCAGCGCTGCGAAAGATGCCGGCGATAGCGATGTCAGCACTCTGATCAAGGCGGCGCTGAAGGAACTGGCGCGATGAGCCGCGAGGGCGAACTCTCAGACCCCAATGCCCAAGGCGGCGATGCGCTGGACCGCGCGCTGCGGCCGCAGGCGTTTGAGGATTATGTCGGCCAGCGCAAGGCAAAATCGAACCTCAAAGTCTATGTCGATGCGGCCCGCAAGCGCGAAGAGGCGCTGGACCATGTCCTGCTGTTCGGCCCGCCGGGGCTTGGCAAGACGACGCTGGCGCAAATTCTCGCCCGCGAAATGGGCGTCGGCTTCCGCGCGACCTCCGGCCCAGTCATTGCCAAGGCCGGTGACCTCGCGGCGATCCTGACCAATCTCGAACCCAATACCGTCCTCTTCATTGACGAAATCCACCGCCTGCCTCCGGTCGTGGAGGAAATCCTCTATCCGGCGATGGAGGATTACGCCCTCGATATCGTTATCGGCGAAGGCCCGTCGGCGCGGTCTGTGCGGCTGGATCTTTCCCCCTTTACCCTGGTGGGCGCGACGACCCGGGCCGGCCTGCTCGCCACGCCGCTGCGCGACCGGTTCGGCATACCGCTGCGCCTTGAATTCTATGAGCCGGAAGAGCTGGCCCGGATCGTCATGGCGGCGGCCCGCAAGCTGACTGCGCCGATCACGGAAGATGGCGCCATCGAGATCGCCAGTCGCGCGCGCGGTACGCCGCGCATCGCGCTGCGCCTGTTGCGCCGAGTGCGCGACTTTGCCGAGGCAGATGGCGGCACGATCACTCAGGATTCCGCCAGAAGCGCGCTGAAACGACTGGAAATCGATTCAGACGGCCTTGATGCGCTGGACCGGCGCTACCTCCATGCGCTGGTGAAAACCTATGCCGGGGGGCCGGTCGGCGTGGAGACGCTGGCGGCGGCCCTGTCGGAGGCGCGGGACGCGGTGGAGGACGTGATCGAGCCTTACCTGATGCAGAAGGGCTATGTCGCGCGCACGCCCCGCGGCCGGGTCGCAGCGCCGCTGGCCTATGAACGCCTCGGCCTGCCGAATCCGGGCGGTCAGCAATCCGGCCTGTTCGGCGAGAAATAGCCCCCTGACCACAAGGATACGTAGTTTCCCCGATTCCGCGTGGCCGCGCCCCATGACCTGATAGTGCCAGACACATCTTATCAGGGAGCGACCCAATATGTCCCACACACCGCACGAACTCGCCGAGGAATTCCCGGACGCGACAGACCGCATTCATGCGCTGAAGGAAACGGATGGCCATTTCGCCCGGCTGGCCGACGAATATCACGCAGTGAACCGCCAGATTCACCGTATCGAGACAAATGTCGAGCCCGCCAGCGATGTCTTTCAGACGCAGCTGCGCAAGCACCGCATGGCCCTGAAAGACGAGATCAGCGCCATCCTGAACGCCCCGGCCTGAAAAGCCGTCAGGAGGACCGGGCATGGGTAATCTGAGTGTAGACGCATTGGCGATTGCCGCCCTGGTCGGGTTCGCCAGCCTGTTGCTGATCGGCGCGGGCCTGACAGCCTGGTTGTGGAAGCAATCGGGCAAGTCCGAAGGCGATTTGTAGGGCGCGCAGAGCGCCCTGCACAAATATCTGAAATAAGGGAAGACATTTCAACCCAGAGATGCTATACAAAATACAATCGTTTGGATTTTGGGCATAACTGGGGGACACTCACATGGCTCATTCCTTTGCAGGCCTGGCGGGCGAATTCCCGACCGCCGTGCCGGAAATCTTCGAACTGGCATCCATTGATCCGGTTTTCGCGCATCTGGCAGAAGCGTTCGAGGAGATCACGCAGGTGCTGGCCGAGGCCGAGACCAGCATCGAGGATGTGACCCCGCAGGATCGCCGCGCGCTGGAGGCCCGGCGGGCCGAGCTGCGCGCGCAATTATACACCGCGCTTTGTAACGTCACCGGCGATGATCGCTGGTGTGACGAGGCCGCCGCTGGCACGGAAGGGCCCTCCCCCCCGCCCCTTCCGCGCCGGTCGGCGGCCTGATACGTCCAGCCCGGCGGCCGTCATACGCTGACAGGCAGCACCCAGAGCCGGACTGGCGCGCGCCATCCGGGTATCTCGTGTTCCAGCTCCGCCAGGCGAAGCCGAGGCGCGGCGGGCGCCGTGGCGCTCCGCCTTGAGTTTGTAGATGGCTACGGAGTGGAGCGTTACCGCCCGCCGCGCCGGACAGGAGTTTCGGCGAGCACCCTCATGGGGGCCCATGGTCCCGGGTCTTCGTTACCGGTGCCGCGCGAACGGATCCACCGTGCTTTCACACGCATGACCCATCCGGGGAGGTTCAATTCCCGTGCGACCGGACGAGGCGGATTCCCAACCGAGCTTCCTCGGCTCACCCTGGCCTGACCTGCCTAGGCGCGCATCAGACCGTATCTCCGACCCGCACCATCCTGACCCTGCAACCCACAACCAGAACGGTACCTGATCCGGCTCCCGTGAGAGCAGATGCTTAGTATGGGGCAGGGAGTTCTCAGACGGATAGGGAGCGCAAAATCCCAGCTCCGAAGATACCTGCGTAGGCAGGTATCCATCTCCTGAAGCTGCCTCATGTGCATGGGTAGAAGTCCCGAGATGGACCCCTGCCTGCGCAGGGGTCATCGGAGGAGAATGATCTCTATCCCACAAACCGTATCCCCGGCGCAGGCCGGGGCCTCCTGCTGTCAGGACACGGAGCCAGCCGGACGAGACTCCGGCATGCGCCGGAGAGGCGGGGGAGGAAAGGCCCTGCCCCGTAATCTCGAACCACAAATCCTTCCAACGCGGATTGCGCTCCGTGATCAGATTGATCTTGTTCTTCCGCCGATAGGATTTGAGGGATTTCTCACGCGCAATCGCTGTGCTGATCTCGTCATGCAGCTCATACCAGACGAGCATCTTGCAGCCATGTTTCTGCGTGAACCCTCCGAAAATGCCTTCACGGTGTTGCCAGACGCGCTGGACAAGGTGGCACGCGACCCCGGCATAGAGCGCGCCCTGCTTGCGATTGGCCATCATATAGACGGCAATTATGCGGTCCTCATTGGCCATGCTCAGCACTCCTTCCCCAACCTTGCTACACAAGAACAAAAATTGCGTCATTCCCGATGGCCGCAGGCCATCTGGGAACCCATCTCTGAACGAAATTACAGAGTACGTCATGTGTTGTGTGGAGAAACCCGCACGCCCCCGCACCGGATGCACCCGGTCGCCGCGTTCAGTGATGGGCCCCCAGACGCTACGCGTCGAGGGGTGACGCGAAGATTAGCGGCCAGCACCGGAGGGATTCCGTGGGGGCCAATGCTCGGAGATATAATCAACCACTTCTTCCCTACCCAGTCCGATCCAGTTTAGCGCATCTGCGGCCTGTTCAGATTCACAAATGGGAGGAATGTGCTCAGATCGGACTCGGGACCAATCGAACAAACGAGCCATGTGCTGGCGAAGTCCTAGCGCATCCCGAATCTCGGAATATAAATTCCCTGTATGCAAAACCAATCCGGAGTCATCAACGCCGAGCAGTACCGATACAAATCGAGAAAAAGTCGATCGCTGAACTTGCGCAAATGAAATAATCTCATGCAATGCTGCAGCATCGCACTCATCAGAGTACTTTATTAATTCAGCCAACAAATCAAATGCACTGGTCGGGTAGACAGGAATCCCTTCAACGTCTGACTTCAGCCCAGCGTCAAACTCGGCATCAAATATGTCTTCACCGTGAAGTTTTCCGTCTACCGTCATAGTTTTCGAAAGGTATCCAAGGCAATCTTCAGAGTAGCGGAACACTTCCGACACAGCTACCGTTGCTGCGGCCTTCAACGAGAGCAATTCCAGTCTCCGCTCCGTACTCCGATGTCTTTGATCGAACGAAATTTGTCGCCTCAACATCAAAACCGTACCTAGTCCGACTACAAGCGCAAGGATTCCGCTTACTAGGGCTTGCTGTTCATGCAGCCACAACAATACATGGTTTAACCAACAAGGCAGATCAACGAATGACTTGACTCTGATTGAGCAACTCATGGATCAAGCACTTTCGGTGACCTCTCAAATTGACTGAAATACGTCAGGAACTTAAGAAACATCTTCAGGAAAAGGCACTCTCGACAGCAGAGCCCATTTCTCATGATTGTTGTTCAACGAACATCTAGCTCCCACCTCGATCAAGAGCGCTGAAGTTATCTCACGGTTTGCGCCGATAGCACTGCACAAGACATCCATACTCCGCCAAGTGAATTTTTTAGATTGGAGAAGCTTAGTCAGTCTATCCTTCCGCAACCGCGCCAACTTTCTACGGTCGCGATTCTGGAGGTGGTAGGCCAGAATAGTCGTCAACAGCGTAGTTGCCGAACCAATGATCGCTCCCAACAAAGCAGCAGAACCCGAATCAAGAGTGATTGTACACATAGAGAAACTCACGAAAACAATTGTGCGGCATCGACACTTCCACCTTAGGTGAATTCAAAAAGCAAGCAAGCGCACAACAGTACTATTTGGAACGTCATTTCGTACTGTTTTAAGGCCCGTCTAAATCTCTACTCAGCCCCAATTCCACATTAATCGCCTGAACGCTTTTTAACTCATCCACCTCAGCACACGCGCTTCAATCGGGTTTGCAAATTCGCGGCCTTCCGTCCGACTCTCCGTCCACTCACGTTTGAGGCGCTGGTACCATTTGGCCTGGATGTCGATGTCGTCGATCCACATCATGGCTTTCTGGTGGGCCATGCCCTGGTTCTGCAAATCCACCATGTCGCCATCCTGGCGGAGGAATTTGCGGGCCATTGGCTTGGCGATGGGCACGGCGAGGTGGAGGAGCGGCGCGCCGGTCCACCAGGTGAACTGGGTGATCCGTGTACGTTTCGGGGCCTCAGGCGTCAGGCAGGTGAGCGTCAGCAGGCGGGCCTTGTCATTCGAGATGATTTCCCAGCGATAGCCGGGCAGCTGGAACCGGATCTCGGTTTCCACATCATCCCCGAACACCCAGCGATACAGTTTCGAGTTCGAACTGGGCGCGTGGCGGTCAATCGCCCAGCCGCGTTCGGTCGGGATGAAGGGCTTTTCCTTCAGCTTCAGGCCCACCGAGGG